>JBARUP010000433.1:0-12251 GCA_049645805.1 Nodosilinea sp. | reverse complement strand
TTTTCCTTTAGCTGCGACGCCCGCTGTAGCCACACCCAGGCGCGGGCGGGCACCTTCACCACGCCCCACGGTCCGGTGCACACGCCTCGGTTTATGCCCGTGGGCACTCTGGCCAACGTTAAAACCGTGACCCCGGCCCAGCTCGCCACCACCGGGGCGCAGATGGTGCTCTCCAACACCTACCACCTGCACCTGCAACCGGGCGAAGATATTGTGGCCGAAGCCGGTGGCCTGCACCGCTTCATGGGCTGGAGCGGCCCAATGCTGACCGACTCCGGCGGCTTTCAGGTCTTTAGCCTCAGCCAAATGCGCACCATTACCGAAGACGGCGTCACTTTCAAATCGCCCAAAGACGGCCGCATCATCAATATCCGCCCCGAAACCTCAATTCAAATTCAGAACGACCTAGGGGCCGACGTAATCATGGCCTTTGACGAGTGCCCCCCCTACCCGTGCAGCCGCGAGACGATTAAAGCCTCCACCGATCGCACCTGGCGCTGGCTTCAGCGCTGCGTAGAAGCACACAAACGGCCCGATCAAGCCCTGTTTGGCATCGTGCAGGGGGGCGTCTACCCCGACCTGCGGGCCGAGGCGGCGAAGCAGCTAGCGACTTTAGACCTGCCGGGCTACGCGATCGGCGGCGTCAGCGTCGGGGAGCCACCGGAGCTGATTGAAACCATTGTCAAAGCTACTGCTCCCTGTCTGCCCGACCACAAGCCCCGCTACCTGATGGGCGTAGGCACCTATCGAGAAATGGCCCAGGCGATCGCCGCCGGAGTTGACCTGTTCGACTGCGTTATTCCCACCCGACTGGCGCGGCACGGTGCCGCCCTAGTAGTCGGCGAACGCTGGAACCTCAAAAACCAGCGCTTTCGCCGCGACTACACCCCTATTGACGGTGACTGTCCCTGCTACACCTGCCAGCACTTTACCCGCGCCTACCTCTGCCACCTCTTCCACGCCAAAGAGATGCTGGCCTTTACGCTGATCTCCATCCACAACATCACCGAGCTGGTGCGGTTCACCCAGCGCATACGGGCGGCCATTGTGGGCGATCGCTTTGCTACAGAATTTGCCCACTGGCTGACGCCGTCGACGGCAGCCGCGATCGCCGCCCCCCCGTCGTGATAAAATGCGAAGAAAATTTACCGCTTCTCAGATTCCAGCCAGGGCGAAGGGTTTGGTACTGGCATCTGAAGGATGGTCTGTCCCGGCTGTGTAAAGAAAGGATAATCATTAAATGGAAGTTGCAATGCTGCTGGCCAAGCTGCCCGAAGCCTACGCCCTGTTCGACCCCTTGGTAGACGTGCTACCCATCATTCCTATATTTTTCTTGCTGCTGGCCTTTGTATGGCAAGCGTCTGTCGGCTTTAAGTAAGCGTCTTTAGTTCTAGATAGCGCAAAGCCCTATATGGCACCAGGCCTCAGAGCAAAAATGCTTTGGGGCTTATTTTTTTGGATTTTGGTTGGCGCTGATATACTTAGCCTGCGCTGATCAACAGCATGACTACAACCAAAATGGTCAACAACTCTGCTTTAACTAACAGCTTTAGGCTTTCAATTAAATTTGTGGATCAAGGGCTAGAGCCAAGGGTTATGCACGCCAGAGTTCAGGCTCTGCGCAGCACTATTTCAGCGCTAAGCGGCCTAGAGCACACCGCTTTTTCTTTTTTTTATGGGGCTCAGCGCGGCGCTCCATCCCGTCCCGGTCTTCGTGCTAACGGTGACGCAGTTCCGCTAGCGATTGGGCTTCAGTGTGAGCCACCCCTAGACAAGTTCAGAGTAGTACTGCGGCGCGTGGGCGACTGGCTCGACCGGACTGCCCAGGAGATCCTTTTTGCCGTAGAAATTCCGCCTGCTCACACCATCACGCTACAGACGTCTCAGGCTAAGGTGCTAGCCCATCTCCTGCCCCTGGGGGAAGCCCTGCTGTCTCCCTACGAGCTTTACCTAAACCTAGCCAATAGCTATGTGAGCACTTTTGGCGAACTGACCCCAGCGGCAAAGGCTAACTTGAGCCTAGTCAGGCAGCGCCTGAGGCTCCCGTCCGAAGAGGCCAACGAGCTTAACGCTAGGGCAGTGGGTCCGTTCAAGTCTCTGACCGAAAAGTACCAGCACTTTCGTAAAGAGCTGCTGGCGTACGCTCACCAGAGCGACCCTGACGATGAGTTCTGGCAGCTAATGCAGACTAAGGCCAGCACCATGAGCCTGCCTGATACCGATGCCAAATTCCTCAAATCTGAGCGCCTCGAAACCCTGCGACAGGAGGCCGACAGGGCGCACCAGCAGGCGGAGGCGGAGGCCGAAGCTAAACGTCAGCAGCGCCGCGATCGCCAGCAGCGACTGCTCCAGTATCAGCAAGCTTTTGAAGCGCTGGTGCTCGATTCCTTAAGTTCACTAAGTTCAGCACCAGAAGTAGATCAGTTTCGCCAGGGCGTGATGACTCATCTCACCGAGCCGGAGTTCAACCGAGGTCGCCTTAGCCAGACCCGCGACTTCTATGGGCTCAGCCCCCAAGAGACCGGTGGCCTAGAGAAGATCGTTTTAGATGAGCTGTATTTGCTATCTGACTTACTATAAGCTTGCAAAGGAACGAACTTTCGACTAGAACTCTGTCTGGGGTGCGTTTGTGAGGTGCTTACTTGACGCAAGATGTAGCCTTTTCCATCAAGTTTGTTGATCCTCAGCTTAAGCATGACGACATAGCGACTGAGGTTCTATACCTAATTGAAGATCTGCGCGATCTCGACGGCATGAGCCAAACTCGCTTTGAGTCCGTCTCAGCAGGCGATGAGGTAGAAGCTAAGGCCGGAGTCAAGTTTGCTGCCTCCGCAGCCCAGCTAGAGTCTATTTTACGGCGATTGCGCGATCGCCTGTACCACAGGCCTGTCGAAACTTGCTTTCGGTTTCAGATCTCAGACACTATTCTGCAAATTCAAACCCATCAGGCTGAAGACCTGATGGGTTTGATGGCAATGGCTCAAACGGGCCTGCTGTTTTCGCCAGAACGCGATTATCTAGCCGAAGCAGAAACCTACAGCCGCACCCAGGGCGAGCTGTCGCCCACCGAACTCGACAATCTCGACCTGCTGCGCCAGCGCCTTGACTTGTCGGTAGAACAGGCTGAAGTGCTCAACGCCAGCGCCGCTGGCCCCTACCGCACCCAGGCTGAAAAGCAGCGCTACCTTGAAGACATTACCGCCGCAGAGTTTAGCCGCCTGCGCGCTATGGATGAAAGCCGTCCCTTTGCGCCCAAAAACGTGAGGCCGGTACTGCAAGAGCTAGCCGAGAACCTAGGCTTGCCTAGCTCTGAGGCCGAGGATATCTACCAAAAATACCAGCAGCGCTACGACGACGACGCCAGCCTCAAAACAGAGCAGAAGGTGGCCAAAACAGCTGAAGACAGTCAACTAGCAGCAGCAGCCAGGGCCGCAGCGGAGCGGCAAAAACAGGTCCAGCAAAATCAAAGCAACGCCGAACAGTACCGAAATCTTTGTCGTCAGGCCATAGCTGAGCGGCTGTACCCCTCGGAGTTCGATCAGGGCCGCCTCGATCAGGCGCGGCGACTGTGGGGCCTATCCGTCGATCAGGCTGTGCAGCTTGAGGCGCAGGTGCGCGATGAGCTGTACGGCAGCGTGGAGTCTGCGGCTGGCGTTGACCACAGCCGCCTGCGCAACCTGCTACATCAGCAGGCTTGGCACGAAGCCGATTTAGAGACCGAGACTGTCATTCTAAAGGCGCTCGACCGCGACATGCAGCCGGTGACTGCCGCTACCGTACCGCGATTGTCACCTGTTGATTTAGCGACTGTAGACGGCTTGTGGAGTCTGTACAGCAAGGGCCGCTTTGGGTTCAAGGCCCAGCAGCAGGTCTACCGAGCCCAGCAGCAAATTCAGCAGGACGACCGCCAGCGGTGGCTGGACTTTCAGCAGGCGCTGGGCTGGCGTGAGGCACCTTCGCTATTTTATCGGGGCTATAGACCCTACCAAGACCTAGACTTCAGCCTCGACGCCCCGGCGGGCCATCTGCCGACCTGGCGCTGGTGCTGTCCTAGTCTAAGCAATCGCTACAAGCCCGGCCTTGATGAAATAGCGACTATTACCGACTACCTCAACGACTGTATGCCCCTAGAGGCAGCGGCAAGTTCGCCTCTGAGCCCAGCATTACCTACCCAGCTTGAATAACCAGAGGGTTGACCATGCTCGCTAGCTCTGTGACCAGTGATTTAACGGCAGGCCTTGACGAGCTTAGCCTGCTGCTCAACGAAGAAGCTTGGCACGAGGCCGACAGGCTGACGGCCTCTCTGCTGCTAGATGCGGTAGCCCAAACCCAAAGTACCGAAGCCATGCGGCTACAGGGGAAAGAGCCACGCCCTCAGCCCTACTTCACCACCGCAGCGGTAGCAACCCTGCCCTGCCAGCTGTTGTATACCATCGACGACTGCTGGCAAAAAGCTAGCGGCGGGCACTTTGGCTTCTCGGCTCAGCTCCAGATCTATGCCGATATTCTGGCAACCGTAGACTTTAATCCAGCGCTGCACAACTGGACCTACCCCCATCCTTTTTTTGAGGAGGTCGGCTGGCTCATGCTGCTGCCGTGGCGGCCGTTTGGGTTTCTTAAGTTCCACAGCTGGCTTAAGTTTGACCTCGATGCTCCCAAAGGCCACTTGCCCGCGCTGTGGTACTGGCAAGTGCCACGCCTTGAATCGCTACAGCAGGGCGGCTTCTTGACCGGCCAGGGCGGCGGCTATGGCGACCTAGCCCGGCTCGACGCCATGATGCTGCGGCTCTCGCGCTGCTACCAGGTGGAGGGCTAAGACGATACAAAAAAGAAGCCTGAGAGAAAGATTGCCTCTCACAAAAAATCCGATTTGGGAAACCCCGATTCGAAATCAGAAACCCCGTAGGGGCGTGGCATGCTACGCCCCTGCGAACCAGGGTCTTCAGTCAGGATTTGGGATCAGGCCCAGCCTAGCCGCTAAACCTGGCCTAGATCAGACTTTTTGACGAGGTGCGCCTCTAGGAACCACAGGCGCATGTCAATGGTGCGAGAGATCTCGGTGTAAAGGTCGGCGGTATCGGCGTCGCCTAGGTCATCGGTGGTCTCAATGGCCTTACGCACGTGCTTACCGTAGGCGGCAAAGCGCTCAGCTAGAGCATTGACGTGCTCAGATCCCTCCACCGCTTCGGTGGGGTACTCAGGCAAAATAGAATCGGCAGCAGCCATACGAGCGGTGCCCATGGCAGTGCCCCCCAGGGCCGTGACGCGCTCCGCTACCATATCAACGTACTCTTCTAGCTCACCGGCTAGCTCGTCAAACAGCTCGTGAAGCTGGTAGAAGTTCATCCCCTTCACGTTCCAGTGAGCCTGCTTCGTTTGGGTTTTAAGATCGAGGGTAGCGGCTAGCGTTTGGTTAAGCACGCCGCAGACCTGCGATCGCACCTCAGTAGACATGTCGATGCGGGTAGGGTAGAACCCGCGCTCGGTTTTAGTTTTTTCGGCGGCTGCAACCATAGGGCCTCTCTTTTTACTTGGTTAACTTGAAATTCGTCAACTGGATGGATAACCAACGAGTTGGTGACACAGCCTGCGGACCTAGCTTCGAAATCCTACCGCTATGGCCTTGGCTTCCTATAAATCATACTCGTTATGAGTACGACTTGCAACTCACATCCAACCTCTTCTGCTCAACTCCTGTGCCTGAGCGAAAAGACCTCTGCCTCAGATTCGCGAGCCACTAGCGGAGTATGTTCCCAATTACAAGTGAATGTCCTTATCTTGTATGCCGCTGCGGGGTCAATGTGAGGTTTTTGCCAAGGTGTAACGGTGCATCAGGAATTACAGCTTATAACGGCGTAGATTATGGTGTCGGTTCACCATAGTCCACCTCCGCTCCTGCTTGTTTCGACCTTTTCTAACGCTTGGGCGTCATCAAAACGCACCAGCGAGGTCAAACATCCGTCTCCACAGGCCCTTGAGCCCAAGACTAGCTGGCCTAGACCTGGAACTCAAGCCTCTGTTTCAAAGTCCTGACGGATTGGGAAGACTAGGCCCAGGTTGACAAATGGCCTATCGACACACGTTTAGACACGTTACTAGAGAGCGTCATGGTAGCAACACCTCACTACAAGATCGATAAAGCCTCCTCGCCCGATCGGGAGCTGGGCTTACCCACCCTAGCGGAGGAGGAGGAAGGGGCAACCCTTAAGCTCCATGATTTTGCCACCGCTGGCGCTGACGACAGCGATTTTGAAACCGATGCCGCCGCCGTTTTAAAGGGAAAGCGCACCACCGACTTAGTACGTCTCTACCTACAAGAAATTGGGCGAGTGCGACTGCTTGAGCGCCACGAAGAGGTCTCTGAGGCCCAGTGTGTGCAGGGCTATATGCAGATGCTAGAGGATCTAACCCAGGCCGCCGAAGCTCATGGTGGCATCTTAGCGATCTACAGTAACCTGCTCAAAACCCGCGATCGCCTCTCGTCGCAGCTAGGCTATCGTCCCTCCCTAGAGCGCTGGGCCACCGAGGCAGAAGTGCTCATTACCGATCTCAAACCTACTCTAGCTGCCGGTAAGCGAGCCTGGGCTGAGCTGTGCAGCCTCACCGTACCCGAGCTAGAAAAGGCTATCTCTGAAGGCATTCGTGCTAAAGAGCACATGATTAAGGCCAACCTGCGCCTGGTAGTGTCGGTCGCCAAAAAGTACCAGAACCGAGGGCTGGAGCTGCTCGATTTGATTCAGGAGGGCACCCTGGGCCTAGAGCGAGCGGTAGAAAAGTTCGACCCCACCAAGGGCTACCGGTTCAGCACCTATGCGTACTGGTGGATTCGTCAGGGGATTACCCGCGCGATCGCCACCCAGAGCCGCACGATTCGCCTGCCCGTTCACATTACCGAGAAGCTCAACAAGATCAAGAAGGCCCAGCGCAAGCTCTCCCAAGAAAAGGGCCGCACACCTTCCGTTGAAGACATCGCCCGCGAGCTCGACATGACCGGCGATCAGGTGCGTGAAGTACTGCTGCGCGTGCCCCGCGCCGTTTCCCTTGAAACCAAAGTGGGCAAAGACCGCGATACCGAACTGGGCGACCTGCTCGAAACCGACTGCATGTCGCCCGAAGATATGCTGATTCGCGAGTCGCTGCGCCGCGACTTGCAGCAGCTGATGGCCGACCTTACCACCCGCGAGCAAGACGTCATTAACATGCGCTTTGGTCTCGGCGACGGCACCCCCTACTCGCTGGCCGAAATCGGCCGCGCCCTTGAGCTCTCCCGCGAGCGCGTGCGCCAGATTGAGTCTAAGGCCCTGCAAAAGCTGCGTCAGCCCAAGCGCCGCAACCGCGTTCGCGACTATCTCGAAGCCCTAAACTAGAACACTCTGATCTAGAACGTCTCTATAGCGGTCTGATACCAAATTCGAACCGCACAAACCCGATTCGATAAAAGGTTGAACCGTAGGAACGTTGGCGCAGTCATGCCCGAGGCATAAGGATTGCCCAGCCCTGAAGGCGGGCTCTCGGCCTACACGTTTAGCACCGTAAGCTGGCTCAGCAGGGGGTCGATTAGATTTTGGTGCTTCTCAGCCAAGAGCTTCTCCATATAGGCATGCAGGCGCTGAGCCTGGTCTGAGTTGGGTACGTACACCTGGTTGTTGGGACGCGTGAGTAGAGGAGTCGTAGCGAGGGCCGTTAAGTTGTCCTCAGAGGGCCATACCAAAGGGCCGCTAGTGGTGCTGGGTAACAAGCCAGGGGGTAGGCGGCCTTCAAGCAGCGCCATCAGGTGATCCTGACAGGCTTCGACATTCAGCCCCCGCTCTTTGAGCAGGTGCAGAATGCCGCTTAGGGGCATGGGCTGCTCGGGCAGGGCGCGCAGCACCTCCATCAGCAAGAATACATCGCTGTACTGGTGACGAGTAAGGTCGAGCACTTGGGGGTAGCGTACTAGGTTGACCAGTCCGTAGGTAACCCGGCTGCAGCTGGGGGGGCGATCGCTGTGGTATGTATCCTGCACGATGGTGGCATTGGGAAACTTCTGCCGCAGCCAGCGAGCAATTTTAGGCTGTGAGGCGCTACCGCCGGTACAAATAACCTGATTGATGCCCTGGGTATTAAGTCCAGCTTCGCTGAGTAACCGATTCAGGTGGCCATTGATGCGCTGAATATAGGGCAGAACGATACGGTCTTCGAGGTCTTTACTGCGTACAAGCCAGCGCTGGTCGGCTAGCTCTAGCTCAAACTGAGGCTGGTGCTGAAGAATGATCTTCAGGTGGCGAGCGGCTTCTAATACGCTCTGACCCAGCAGAGAGGCCTCTAAACGCTGGTAGAGCCGCTGACGGCGAGCTGTGTCGGGCTCTGCCGGACGCGGCATGTTGCAGCTGTCGAGGTCTAAATCGTGCCAGTGAGTGCCATCGAGCTCGGGCATAGCGGCTTGCCAACCCCAGCCCGATGCGTCAGTCGCGCGGCTGGGGCTCTCAGCCGCGCGACTCTGGCGACGTTCTGCTGGGTGCAGCAGATGGCAAATAATATCGAGATCAATGGCGTCGCCTGCGTAGCTCATCGAGTACAAGGCAAAGTCTCTGTAGGTGAGACTGTCTAGGGCACCGGGCAGGTTGACAATGCCTACCTCAGTCACGCTAGCCCCGGCGGAGATCACCACAGTTCCCCCTGTCCAGGGACAGGCGTAGAGAGTCTGCTGCTGCATCGACTGCCCGCTGCCCGAGGGCAGCGGGATAGACGGGTCGGGCAGACCCGACAAGACCGCCGCGATCGCGTCTTCTACAAAATAAATGTCGTCAGGGCTAGTGGTTAGCCCTGACCCTAGCACCGCCTCACGCAGATTAAAGGTGTAGGTATCGGGCCAGTTAGCCGGGTAGCTGACGACGACGCCCTGTAGCTGACTAAGGGCTAGGGCAATGGCGCGGGTCTCTAGGCCCACCGCTCCGACGGTAAAGGCCGCCTCCGGGGTAAGCCCCTGAGGTAGGGTAGCCAGCAGATCGCGCAGGCTGTCCTGAAAAATTTGCAGGGGCAGGCGATCGCGGTCTGACCACTGGATGTGGGGTTGTGAGACAGCATCGCCCGCCACCGCCGGAATGCCGAGCTTGAGGTAGGGCTTGAGGGCTTTTAGCAGCACCGTACTCTGATCGGCAGTATCGCCTTCGCCCCAGTTCACCGTCAGGGCGGAGGTTCCGATTGACTGC
The DNA here is from genome assembly GCA_049645805.1 of Nodosilinea sp. Lineage (GTDB taxonomy): Bacteria > Cyanobacteriota > Cyanobacteriia > Phormidesmidales > Phormidesmidaceae > Nodosilinea. The sequence goes on along the minus strand of JBARUP010000433.1, from coordinate 3,060 downwards.
ACCTGGTAGGAACCGTCATTCACAGTCTCTACCGATGCCAGACTCGGCAGCCGAAAGAACTTGTCGGCAGTCACGCCCGAAATGGCGTTATCAGCCCAGTAAAGGGGATACACCTGCCCACCCCGCCGCTCTAGCAGCACCGCCGACAGGCCAGTGGTGCCGACATCTAGGCCCAAAAACCACAGCGGCGCGGGTGATCTCTCATCGGCATAGGGCAGAGTGGGAACCGCAGCAGGGGGGTCTTCGAGGGCGTACACACTCTCGCCCGTGCCCTCTCCGTGATTCTCGGCTAGCTCGGCTTGACTATCAGCGCTAGGTTCAGCCTCAGGCAGGAGCACGGGCGGGGCGATCGCCTCACTTACTCCCCCACCAAGGGCCTGAGAAGCAGGATCGTCTAGCCTATCTTGACCGTTGCCTAGCTCTACTCGCTCTTGCTGAAGCAAATTTATCGGCGGTTCGGGCTCAGGCTCCTCAGTGCTAAGCGACTCTAGGCTGAGGGTTTCTGCTAGGGCTTCTAGGGCTGGGAAGGGTGATTCTAGCTGAGTGGGTTCGTCGAGGTCAAACGCGTCGAGGTCGAACGCGCTGAGGTCGATCAAATCGAAGTCCATGGCTTCAGGACCAGGGGCATTCTGGGCATTCTCAAAGGCAAGGTCTTCGTCCCGTTCGACCCCAAGGACGCTGTTCTCACCAGCGGCTTCAAAAGCAGAATCAGAAACTCCTAACGGCGCACCGTCCAGGATACTGTCCTGGGGGGCAGGCAAGTCCTCAAGCGGCGCGTCAGCCTGGAGATCAGAGGCGGCAGGACGAGACAGATCTGATACTGGCAGCTGTGAGGACGCGAGGGTATCGCTGGATGGCTGATTGGCATCGCTATTGGCAGCAGTCTCTGGTTCAAGGCTGAGATTGAGATCGAGATGCAGGCTAAACCTGTCGCTTGATTCGCTGCGCTCGTCAGTGGCAGCATCTGAGGCGGCCGCGTCTAGGGCTGGAGGAGGGGCCTGAGCCTGCTCTGAAGCAGGTGGCGCGATCGCGTCGAGATCTAGTTCCTCCAAACTCAGGTCAGAATCGAGGTCGAGGGCAGGAGTAGCGGGTTCTCCCAGCAGCGCGTCAAGATCCGCAAAGTCGGTGACCTCCGCTCCGGTCGGCTCTGCTGCCGCCTGCCTGGGTTCATCTGTCAGATAGCTGACCCCGGCGGCGTCTAGAATATCGCTGAGGCTAGCCTCGCGCTGCCAGTCAGTAGCCGCATCATCCTGGTGAGGCAGAGGGGCTGCGATCGCCGGGTCTTCAGGCCAGTCTCCTAGGACGGCTAGATCCTCTAGGGAATCAGGCCTGCCGTCAGAATGCGTACCATCAGGGTCGGATGCCTGTAGTTCGACCTGTGGTTCGACAGGCTCAACGTCATCTAGGCTCAGGTTTAGATCGTCTAGCGTGACTGAGAATGATGGCTCTGGGTCAAGATTTGAGGCCGCAGCTACGCTCCAGGTTTCTAGAGTCATCTCTGGACTAGGTGAGCCCACTAGGTCAGCTTCCAACGCCAGCTCTAGAGACAGGTCTGGGGCAGGGTCAGCAGAGAGATCGCCCAGCCCAAGTTCCTCTAGGGTAAGATCGTCTAGTCCCTGCTCTACCGGGGGGATATCTAAATCAGCCGCCGTAGCCTCCCCCGGTGGCGGGTCGGGACGAAGGGCAGAGTCTATCGGGCCACTAGTGTTGAATGACCTTAGACTAAAGTCAGTCGGGGCTGGGGCATCAAGGTTAGGGGCTGATTCAAACTGGGACTCAGGGATGTCATCGACCAAGGGTTCCCCAGGAGAAGCTGGGTCAAGGAGATCTCCCAGCAGGTCATCTAGGGTAAGAGACGGATCGTCAGAGGCGGTTTCGGATGCCGCTAGGGATGACTCCGGTGTGGCTAAACTGGTCTGATCAGTGTCTTCAGGTAGCTCGGTGAGATCGTTGAGGGTTAGCCCCGACTCGCCTAGGGCCGGTGCTTCAGGGCTAAGGCTTAGGTCTAAATCTGACAAGATTGAGGCCAAAGATAACAGATCCGCCGGCGAATCAGCAGAGTCAGGTGCTTCAGTAGTCGTCTCGAGCCGCTCGTCATCAGCTCCTAGGGGCGACGCGGCGGATGCCTCCCCAGAGCGGACCATGTCTGCGCCAGCAGCGGGCTGATCGAGTAGCTCCACCTCAAGCAGATCTAGGCCTGTCACCTCTTCGATGGGTTCTGCGGTGGGCGCGATCGCCGTCTCCGACACGGTGGGCGCAGCGTCGAACAAATCTAGCGCTGATCCGTCGAAGCGACCGGCCTCAGAAATAGGCCCGCCATCGCTGACGAGCTCTAGACCTGTCACCTCTTCGATGGGTTCTGCGGCGGGGGCGATCGCCGTCTCCGACGCAGTAGGGGCGATATCGAGCAGAGCCAGATCTAGAGCATCATCGGAGGCAGACAAATCGTCGTTAAACAAGTCAACACTGGCTGCTTCAGCGGAGGAAGGCTCCGCCGCTAGAACCGCGTCGCCTAGCGGGTCGTTTGAGTCGGCAGCGGACGCCTCGGGGCTGAGCAGATCAGAGCTGAGCAAATCAGGCTCGGCTATCTCAAAGCCCGCCGCCGAGAACAGATCACCTTCTGCAGCTGGCCCGAGCGATTCAGGCTCAAGCTCGCTAGCGTCAGGCTGACTCATGTCTGTGGCTAACCTATCCGATTGCTCTATATCCAGGTCAGAAGAGTCAGCAGCATCAGTCTCCAGATCCTCTATTTCTGGTAGGTCTAGAGCAGCAGGTAGACCAGCCCCAAGCTCAAGGCCAGCCTGATTGGCCGCCGCCTCAGCGGGGCGATCGGGAGCAGATGGTGAGCTACGGTCTAAGCCAGGCGCTTCAGTCGAAGCCTCTGCAACGAGGTCGGCATCGGCTCCGGCAGCGGGCACGCTATCAGAAACCGGTAGGGCAGCTTCACTCGATGCCCCAGGCTCAAAGAAGCCTAAAAAGCCGGGTTCTGTCGCCGCAGACTCGAGATGATCAAGGTCTTGTCGCAGCTGATCGACCATGGCCTCATCCATGGTCAAGTCG
>JBARUP010000432.1:0-1567 GCA_049645805.1 Nodosilinea sp. | reverse complement strand
ATCGATAACGGCCTGACGATCGGGCGGCTCAGTAGATGGTGCCACGAGTTCGTACTCCTACTGCTGGTAACCTTACAGGCGCTGGTCATGCTGCCGGCAGCAGGGCCGACTGCTCAAGGCCAGCGCCGGGAGCTAGCCGGGTTGCGAATCAAAAACTTCCCTTGACATCGCCCCAATCTAAGCATAGCTTGTACCATGCTGTGGTTGTTGCTGTAGCAACAACCACAAATAGCGTGCTCGTCAGGTGCCATCCCCCATATCTGCGATTCGCCCCATTACCCAGGCAAGGGTGTCTATGTTTAAGCTGTTGACCAAGTTTGACTACCTTCTGCGCGAAACCCTGCTGGGGCTGCGGCGCGGCGGCTGGATGAATTGGGCAGCCATCAGCACAATCACCGTACTGCTGTTCTTGTTTGGCATTAGCCTACAGTCGACCTGGCAGCTAGAGCGGTTGCTCAATCAGTTTGGCAGCCAGCTTGAGGTATCGGCCTATCTGCAGAGCGGCTTTCAGGCCAGCGATCTAAAGCCAGTCGTCGAGGCGTTCCCCAACGTTATCACCGTTACCCCCGTCACTAAAGAATCGGCCTGGGCCGACCTAGTGACCGATTTGGGCCTGTCTAACATCGCCGGGGCCACCGACCAGCTCAAGGGCAACCCCCTAGTCGATGAACTCAAGGTCAAAGCTAAAGACTCTGAAGCGGTACCCGCAATCGCCGCCCAGCTAAAGAACCTCAACGGCGTCGACGAAGTTCGCTACGTCGATGAGGCCGTCACCCGCCTAGCCCAGCTCAACGAAGGACTACAGTGGACAAGCTTGTTCATTATTACTATTCTTACCCTCACGGCTACCGCCGTGATCACGACCACCATTCGCCTCATTGTGCTGGCCCGCCGCCGTGAAATTGAAGTTATGCAGCTAGTTGGCGCTACCCGCATCTGGATCTACCTGCCATTTATCTTGCAGGGGGCTGCCTTCGGCCTCGCTGGGGCAACCGTAGCTTGGGGCCTGCTGTTCGCTATTCAGCGTTTTTTGACCGAGCTAGCCGCCCAGCAGGCCGACTTCATTCAGTTTGTGGCCCAGGGTCTAAAGCTGACCTCCCAGCAAATGATTCTGCTGCCAGCAGCACTGCTGGGGCTGGGCACCCTGGTTGGGCTGATCGGCAGCCTGCTGGCGGTACGCAAATTCTCGCTGCGATAGCATAGTCCCAAACCGTGTTAGAGTCCACGCAAATTGGCCATAATAGCTACGGAGCAATGGACGGTTTACTTACCGTCAGCGAGGCATCAGAATGAGTACAGTGTTAATCGTCGACGACAGCTCAACTCTGCGAGAAATGATCGCCGGGCTGCTGCTCAAAGCTGGCCTAACGGTGGTAGAAGCTAAAGATGGTGTAGAAGCTCAAGAAATGATTCAGGCTACCCCTCCCGACCTGGTGGTACTTGATATTGTAATGCCCAACATGAACGGCTAAGAGCTCTGCCGCTGGATCAAAAACTCCGCCCCGACCCAAAACATTCCGGTCATTATCTCTTCTAGCAAGGCCGAAGAGTTTGACCGCTACTGGGG
>JBARUP010000431.1:0-7439 GCA_049645805.1 Nodosilinea sp. | reverse complement strand
CAGCAACCAGCCCTGCGTTCGCGCGATCGCAGCCGCTAAAAACCCTAGTCCATAGAGCGCTCCCAGCCACAGTCCACCCTTGCCCGTAGAAATAGCTAGCCCAGCCAGTGCCCCAGCCATGACAACGGCTTCGGGAGCATCATTGTAGAGCTGGGCCTGGCGGTAGAGAGCAGGGCTAACGGGGGTAAAGTCTTTTTTGTAGGCCCGGTGGTGCCAATTGTGCAGCCGCATCAGCGGCGGCCAGTAGTGGCTAACCACGTGGTACACATCTCGAATGGCCTCGGCCATTACAATGGCGATCGCCCCCCATAACCCCTGCCAAACAACCGTTTCAAGCGGCATAAAGTATTCACGCAAAGTCGAGCAATTCACATTCTGACATGACTTGATGCGGGGTGCAGAGCTTTGAGCGATAGAAGAGCCCAGAGCTCAAGCCCTGGGCTTACTTAAAACCGTTTGACAAACCACTCGGGGTAGGGGGACTAGACCGAGGGTTCGACAGTAGCTGAGGCTGGGGCACCCACCGGGCGAGATACCTCAATGCCGTTCTGCTCAAGTACAACTATGGGGTCGCTGCCGCGCAAATCAATACGCTTAACCAGCACTTGTCCATTCGCTACCCGCTGACCAGCCTTGACGTACTGGCTACCGGCAGAGGTTTCAACTACCGCAAAGTTTTCGCTGCCAATGGTCATCACACCGGTAACGAGCACGGCTTCAGCCAGAGTAGGCTTGGGTAGTGCAGGCAGGGGTGCCAAAGACGGTGGTTTAGCCGCCTGAGACCCGCCCGAAGCTCCTGAACCGGGGCTGGTGCTGGCCCTTCCGGCGCTCGACCCACCCGGTGCCGGTGATGCCGGTGCCTGCGGCGCAGCAGCCACTGGCGCTCTGGCACTACTCCCCGGGGTAGCGCGACCCCCACCGGCACCACCGCTAGCCGTAGCGCGCGCTGGAGTTGCAGCAGTGGGGGCAGGAGAACGGGGCGGAGTTGGTGGCGCTACTACCCGAGGCGGAGGCGGTATGGGTACAGCTGCAAAAGGATCAGAGCGGCTATTATTAATTTGTTGCAGACGCTCGTTGGGGTCGGTAGACTGGATCAGGTCGGCTCGAGCAACGGACGACAGCTGAGGCGCGACAGCCACTAGAGGTTGGGCAAACTCTTCTTCAGCGGCTGCCTGCTCGGTCGGCACGGGCACGGGCTCAATTAAAGCACCTTCAGCAGGGACTGCTTCCTCAGCGCCAGTGCCAATTTGGCCAGCTCGCTGGGCCAGAAAAGATCCCAATAGCGGTGTAGAGAGCAGCATCACTCCCAATCCACCCAAGAGCGTAATGAGGCTGTTACGCGCCCACTTTCGCCCCCAAAACTTGATGCAGTAAACCACTAAGGGTACTACAAGTAAAGACAGTACACCCCAGGCAGGACTAACTTGAAACGCGTCTACCAGACCAACAATCCAGCCCACAACGGCCAGCAAAAAGCCCAGTACAAACAATACCAAAAACGCGGTCGCCCCCATGGCCAAGCCTCCTTCCTGAGCCGATGTTCATCAACGATAGCTTAATTCTGCTAATGCGGTTCACTTCCGCCGATTCAGCGCGATTTGTGCAGGCTAGTCTCCGCTAGCAACCATCAGGGTTTGGAGACGGTTCAGCCCCTGCTTCACCCGACGCGACACGGTAACAGCGCTGATGCCCATGCGTTCGGCGGTTTCTTTTTGAGTAAGGTCGTAAAGAAAAACAAATTCGAGTACTTCGCGAGTGCGCTGCTCAAGCTGGTGTAGAGCCTGCTGCAGGCGAATCTGGTCTTCTTGAGCTAGCTGAAAGCTCTTGTATTTGAGGTCGGGCAGCAGGTCACCCAAGCAAGCCGACTCGTCGTCTTGTACGGGGGCATCAAGACTAAGCAGCGAGCGGTTGCGATTGGCTAGCTTTACCTCTTGCCACTCAGCCACCGAAATCTCCAGGACAGTGGCGACCTCTTGATCAGTCGGACCCCGTCCTAGATCGACCTGCAGCTGGCGGATCACGCGAGCAGACTGGCTTTGTAACGCCTGCCACCGTCGCGGAATCCGCATAGAGGTGCTTTTATCCCGTAGGTAGTGCTGAATTTCGCCACGAATGTAGGGAATAGCAAAAGAGCTAAAAGCGTAGCCCTTGCCCATGTCGAACCGCTCAATAGCTCGAATTAGCCCCAGGCTGCCGACCTGCATCAGGTCATCGAAGGTTTCATTCGTCTGCTGTAGCCAGCGGTAGGCCTCGCGACGCACCAGGCCGATATTGAGCTGCACAAGCTGGTTACGCACGCTGAGATTAGGACTGCATTGGTACTGCCGCAGCAGTTCTAGGGTATTGCCTTTAGCTTGGAACCGAGAAGTAGTGACCATGGCGATTTCAGGAAACGTCAAATCCAACTGGACAACCGGGAATCGTGCTCCTGCAAATAGAGTATTCCTACCACCCAGTCGATCAAAACTAGCCGACTCACACTATTGGTGGGGTAAGAACGACAGCTCACTACGTTACCTGCTGCTCTCGCTTGAGAGGTAGCATGTAGTAAATAGAACTGTATGCTGGTGATATTAGCCTAAGGGTTGAAATAGGGGATCACAACAGAAGAACTACGGATGGGCCCTGGACTCGCCTATCTAGTATAGAATCTGTCGATTCTATTATCAGAAGCGGGGTTGTCAGTTGCGAAAAACTGCTGTCGAAAGTGGCTCTTTTAGCCGATTGACTCGTGTCCAGGTAGCACCTATTCCTTACGGCGCAAGGACTGTGAGTTTATTCACAAAAGGTCTATAGCTCTGTGAATTTTTAGCTAACCGATCTAGTTCCTGGCGGACAGGCTGGCGGAATTTGCATTTTGCCGCCAATAAATTTTCAAAACTCCAGCGCCTGCTTGTTCAACCATCTCCGTATATTCTCTAGCCATGTCGGAAATATCACACGACACCAAGCGCCAAACAGAGCTGGTGCAGCCAGTCCTCACGCGACACAGTTTTTCCACCGGACCATGCTTGGCCATGACAGGATAGTAAGACGCTAGCGCAGTTCTTCTATCCTACGGTGAGCATGGTCTTCTTTCAAACTCGTCCTAACTGGCAGCAAAAACCCTCACGGATAACCCCCGAAGGGTTGTTTTGGCGGCGGCGGCGGTTCATGACCTCGTTAGTTGGTGCTGGTGTAGGGTTGGCAGCAGCGTCTGCCGCAGGGTGCCAGCGTTCTAAAACCGATGCCGATCTAGAGAGCACCCTAGGAGAAGCGTTAACCGGAGTGCCGGCCAACTCAGCCTTCGCCAGTGCGGGCCGAGCACTGACACCCCAGCGATACGCTAGCAGCTACAACAACTACTACGAGTTTGGCGGCAGCAAAGATATTTGGGCCAGTGCCCAGGCGCTGCCAACCGAGCCCTGGCAACTGGAGATCACGGGGCTGGTGAAAAATCCAGTGACTTACGATCTAGCAGACTTGACCCAGCGCTTTGACCTGGAGGAGCGCATCTATCGATTCCGCTGTGTAGAAGCGTGGGCCATGGTGGTCCCCTGGATTGGATTTCCAATGCGAGCCCTGATGACGGCGGTGGAACCAACGGCAGCGGCTAAGTACGTGCGGTTTACCTCTTTTTATGACCCAGCGGTAAATCCTGGACCTAACCTTGGCTTTGCCCGCAGCCTGCCCTGGCCCTACACAGAAGGGCTAACGGTGGACGAAATGGCCAACGAGCTGGCCTTTTTTGCGGTCGGGGTATACGGCCGCACGCTGCCTAAGCAGCACGGTGCCCCTATTCGCATGGTGGTGCCCTGGAAGTATGGGTTCAAAGGAGCAAAGTCGATCGTCAAGATTGAGTTTGTGGCCGAGCAGCCCGCCACCTACTGGAACACTCTGGCTCCAAACGAGTACGGTTTTGAGGCTAATGTCAACCCCGAGGTGCCTCATCCCCGCTGGTCGCAGGCGAAGGAGCGGCTGGTCGGTGAGAGCACGGCCCTGTTTACCTGGCAGGAGCAGCCAACGGTAATTTACAACGGCTATGGGGAGTATGTGGCGGGGCTGTATGAGTAGGTGAGGAAGAGATCAGGAGGATGGAGAGGGCTAGGCGGCGATCGCCGCTCGAATGACCTCCTCATTGAGGTCTTTGCCAATGATAACCAGGCGGGTCTGACGGGCTTCGGCAGGCTGCCAAGGGCGGTCAAAAAAAGAGTCGAACCGCTGGCCGACTCCGTGTACTACCAGCCGCATGGCCTTTTGAGGCACGTAGACAAAGCCTTTGATGCGGTAGATTTCGTGGCTAGCAGCCAGATGCTCTAGCTTCTGCATTAGATGCTTGGGGTCAAACCCCTGGTCGAGCACTAGAGGAATGGCCACAATGTCGTCGTCGTGGTCGTGATCGTGCTCATGGTCATGGTGGCTGGGGCGGCTGTCTAAATCGTCTTCGACCGCCGCGTTGAACCCCAGCAGCAGATCGGGGCCAACCGACGATCGATCATGATCATTTACACCCAGCACCTTGACCGGGCGGGGCAGCTGCTGGCTAAGCCAGGCTTCTACCCGGGCGCGATCGCCCTCGGTTACCCTGTCAACCTTAGTCAACAGCACCAGGTCAGCACAGCTGAGCTGATCTTCAAACAGCTCCTCTAGGGGTGTCTCATGGTCGAGGCTGTCGTCGGCCTGGCGCTGGGCCTCTAGAGCAGGCAGATCACCGACTAGCTCACCAGCCGCCAGGGCTTCGCAGTCAACTAAGGTGATAACGCTATCAACCGTTGCTACGGTGCGAATCTCAGGCCAGCGAAAGGCCTGCACTAAGGGTTTTGGCAGCGCCAGACCCGAGGTTTCAATCACAATACAGTCAATCTGATCGCGGCGGGTCATCAACGCCTGCATGGTCGGCAAAAACTCTTCCTGCACAGTGCAGCAGAGGCAGCCGTTGGTAAGTTCAAGAATGTTGGTGGCGTCTCCCTCGTCTTCATCGCACACCCGGCAGCTGCGCAGCAGGTCGCCATCAATGCCTACTTCGCCAAACTCATTGACCAACACGGCAATACGTCGCCCCTGGGGATTTTGCAGGAGCTGGCGAATCAGGGTGGTTTTACCTGCCCCAAGAAAGCCGGTGATGATGGTAACAGGAGTTTTATGCATTTAGAGATTGCTGCCGAACGCCGACCCTCAACCTAGCACGGTGGGCGACGCTACCGAAATCTGCCTGCGGCTTAGCGCTTACTGGGTATCACCGACGCGGTTGTAGTCGGTCTCGCCGAAGATAGCGCTGGGGTGACGATAGTACTTGAACTCCAGCAGGTTATGAAACGGATCCTGAAGGAAGAAGGTGCGGTGCTCTAGCACCGTGTCGGGGAAGCGCCGCTTTTCGCCTTGGTAAAAGGTGAGGCTCTGCTCTTTAGAGCGACGCAGTAAGTCTTCCCAATCGGATTCAGCCAGGAAGACAAGGCCAAAGTGGCGGGGGTAGATGCCCTCCTGTGACTTTAGGTCGCGGGTGGTATGGGCCACTAGCTGGTGGCCGCGCAGGTTAAGAATCAGAGAGCTGGTGTTTTCTCGTCCTGGCTCGCACCCTAGACCATCGACGTAGAAGGACTTTGCGGTAGAAATATCGGCTACGGGAAACGAAAGGTGAAATAAGATAGCGGTCGAATCCATAGTTCTGACAGAGGTTTGGGCAGGATCGCAAAAAGGCAGAGCCAGCAGGGTAATAATGACGCCTAAACCACTCCTTTGCGATCGACGGCGTTGAGTAGAGCCTTGAGGGCCGTGTCTTCGGCCTGGCTGATTTGCTGATCAAGCAGGGCGATGTGAATGGCCTTAGACAGGACAAAGGCGGCTACTTCAGGCTCTAGCTGCTCGACCAAAAGCCCCACGGGCACAGACACCTTAAGGGCACTTTCGAGCCTTGGCGGTAGTGCAGTATGCCGTTGCGCGAGGGTGCTGGCTCGGTCGGTGCTGAAAGCTGTGGGTTGTTCGCCCTTGATCATCATGCTGCTATCCAAGACCGGCTCCTAACCAACACGACCAATCCGATCGAGGGGCCAAAACCGAAACCGGGCGCGGCCGATAATGTTTTGCTGGGGCAGCCCGCCCCAAACGTGGGAGTCGTTGCTGTCATTGCGGTTGTCGCCCATAACGAAGACCTGACCCGGTGGCACTATGACAGGCGCTAAGGTATAAGCCGGCGGTTCTAGGATGTAGGACTCCTGCAGCGGCTGGCCGTCAATCACCACCTGCCCCTGCGCCACCTCGATCGTCTGGCCGGGTTCACCAACCACGCGTTTGATGAAAGCCTGGCGAGTTTTGTAGCCTAGGCGCGTCAGCTCGGGGGGCGGGGCAAAGACCACCACGTCGCCTCGGCGAGGAGCCTGCCAGCGATAGCTAACCTTATCGACCAGCAGGCGATCGCCAATGTGCAGAGTCGGATCCATTGAGTTAGAGGGAATGTAGCGAGGTTCAGCGATCAAGACTCGCACCGTTAGCGCGATCGCCAGCGCGATCGCCAGCACCCGCAGGTTGCCCCACGGCCCCTGCCACAGCGACTGCCACCACCCCTCAGTGGAAGGTGGAGTGGCGCGATCGCTACCAGCGGGCGGCGTAGCTTGATTAGATAGCTTAGGATCCATGGCTCTGTCAACGACGATGGCGCAAGTACAACTACCTCCATGGCTTTAACCTTACAGGGAATATCAAAGGAAAGGCATTCTCATTTCCCCGGTCTAAAACCGAAACTCCAGAATCGCCCCTGTGTTCTCGTTAAATTGCTCGTAGCTGGTGAACGCCCGCAGGGTAATTTGGTCGTTGACGCGGTAGCGAACGCTAAAGACCGCAGGAGTAACGTTAGTAAACACCTTCTGCACCGATGCCGAGATAGTCGGAGAGAAGTTGAATCCAATTTCGCCGCCAATATCGATCGCACCGCCCTGGGTATTGCCCGGTGGTGAGGCCGAGAACAAACGCAGGTCGGTACGCTCTAGGCCTGACCCCAGAAGGCTTTGCAGGTTATTGAGCAGGGCCGAGCCGGCAAAGGTCAGCAGCCCCTGAAAACTGTCGCCCCCGCCGGACACACTGCCTAACGTAGACTCTAGGGCCGCAAGGAAGCCACCGCTGAGCAGAGCTACAATTTCGCCATCCGATCGGGGCGGTGAACTACTCAACTCAACTCCCTGTAGGTTGACCACTCGACTAACGCGGCCCTCTACTGTGGCGCGAATGCGTACGGTCTGCACCCCCGCCTGAGTAAGACCTAGCTGGTCAATTCTAGACTCGCTGATTTCGTTGCGGGGGAAGGGAGTAGCCGTCGAAAGAGAAGCGCCAGCGGCGGCGCTATCGGGAACGGCAGCTGTCAGGGTAGCCACTAGGTAAGGGTCGATTGTGTCGTCGAGCTCGCTGAACTCAGCGTAGTTTTCGCCGCCGGTCAGTCGAAACTCAGTAGTCAACAGGTTGATGCGGCC
>JBARUP010000430.1:0-7728 GCA_049645805.1 Nodosilinea sp. | reverse complement strand
GGATGAATCATTGCTTTTCTGTCTTGACAACTGGCGCTGCCAGGTTGCCGAATCGACTGTTACAAGGGGGTGCGATCGCGATTGTCGCCCTACTGCTGGTACCCCTGCCTGGTTTGGCCCACCACCCGATGGGAGGTCGCGTGCCATCGACCTCTCTAGAGGGCTTCTGGTCGGGCCTGGCTCACCCCGTCATTGGCATTGATCACCTGGCTTTTGTGGTAGCAGTGGGTCTGCTAGCGGCGGTGAGTACGTGGGGTATTGCAATTCCAGCAGCCTTTGTACTAGCGGCCATGGTCGGCACAGGCCTGCATCTAGCGGCGATGACGCTGCCGGCGGTAGAGCTAGTAATTGCCGGGTCGGTACTCGGTGTTGGTGTGCTTTTAGCGCGGCGGAATCGTGCCCAAAGCGCCGTGGTGGCAGGACTGGTAACCTTAGCCGGGTTATTCCACGGCTTTGCCTACGGTGAGGCTATTTTGGGGGCTCAGGCCGTGCCGCTGATAGCCTATCTAGCTGGGTTTACGCTGGTCCAGATGGCGATCGCGGCGGCGGCCTTCTTGGTAGGGCGACAGCTAACCCAGCGAAGGCACGCCTTTTCTATGCGGCGAGTTGGCCTGGTCATCTGCGGCATTGGCGCTACGTTTTTGGCGACAGCGCTGCTAGAAGCTATGCTGCCCGTCTAAAGCACATTCTTTGGGTTTATCCTCAAGGTTGAAGGGGCAAACGTTGTCTGCCCCTTCAAGATCCCTCTAGCCCGACATTCTGTCTACCTACAAAACGTAGATTTAACAAAATTTCCGTTCCTTAGCTTCGCAGAGTCACCCCAAACTGCTTTTCGAGGGTAGCGCGCACCTTTTGGTGGACGGGCTCGACGGTATCGTCGGTCAGGGTCTGGTCAGCGGAACGATACACCAGGCGAAAGGCCAGACTGCGCTGCCCCTCGGGTACCCCTTGGCCCCTGTACTCGTCGAACAAAGCAGCCGAATCCAAGAGCTTGCCCCCGGCCTTAGTCATGGCGGTAGTCAAGCTGGCTACCGGTACTTCTAAAGGAGCGTAGAAGGCGATGTCGCGATCGCTGGCGGGAAAGGCTGAGTAGGCGGCAAACCTGACCGACTTTTGCAGGCCCGGAATCAGACAGGTCTCCAGTACCGACCAGCTGAGCTGAAAGACGTATACCTCAGCGGGCAGCTGACGCAGCTGACGCAGATGGGGATGAAGCTGGCCAAACCGCCCCAGCTCTAGCCGTCCCCGCACCCAGAGCGAGGCCGTACGCCCAGGGTGAAAGCGTGGATCGGAGGAATCAGCACGGTAATCGACCGTCAGCCCCAGACGACTGAACACGCTTTCCAAAATGCCCTTGGCCTCGTACCAGGTTAGGGGCTGGTCTTGACCACTGGTCACCCACCGGTTTGATCGCCCGTCACCGCCGACAATACCGCCAACGGCCTCGGTTTCGCGGATGCCCTCGTTGTCCTGCCAGAAAATATGGCCGATCTCAAAACCCCTAAGCGGGCCGTTGCCCTGGTTGAGGTTAAAGGCGTAGGCGTCAATCAGGCCATCTACTAGATCCTGTCGCAGGGCAGAGTATTCAGGAAACAGCGGATTGGCCAGGGTGACCTGGCGATCGCTGGTTGGTTTTGTCAGCGAGTAGTGCAGCAGCTCTGTTAGCCCTGCGGCCCGAAAAGTCTCTCGCAGTCGCCGCCGCAGCGCTGCCTCTACCGAGAGACAACCGCCCACGGCCTTTTGAGGTAGGGTATCGGCAAAGTGATTGTAGCCGTAGAGGCGAGCAATCTCCTCTATTAAATCGACCTCGCGCTCTAGGTCACGGTAGCGGTACGGGGGCACGGTCACCGTCCATACATCGGCCTGCTCGGTAGGAACCACCTGACAGCCCAGGATTTCGAGCAGGTGCTGAACCGTTTCAGCAGGCAGCGCTTGGGGTACATCGCCCAGGTTTACAACAAAGCCAAGCAGCCGTGTTACTCGGCTCAGTCGCAGGGTGATAGTCCGCTCCGGAATCACCTGCCCTAGGGGCGTAGTGCCCACGCTCTGAGCAACGATAGTTGCTCCCGCTAGCTCCTGAAGCAGCTGTAGGGCGCGATCGCAGGCCGGCCTTAGCTCCGCAGGGTTGACGCCGCGCTCGTAGCGGGCCGAGGCTTCGGTCCGCAACCCCTGGCTGCGGGCCGACTTGCGAATCGCCGCAGCATCAAAGAAGGCCGCCTCCAGCATGATCGCCTGGGTACCATCGTGGACTTCAGTGGCCTCGCCGCCCATTACCCCTGCTAGGGCTACCGGCTGGTTGTTAGCGGTAATCAGCAGCGTTTCAGGCAGAAGCTGACGCTCTTGGCTGTCGAGCGTAACTAGAGTTTCGGCGGGCTGGGCGTAGCGAACGCCTACATTTAGGCCCCTGTCGGCAGTAATCAAGCGATCGCGGTCAAAGGCATGCAGCGGCTGGCCCCACTCCAGCAGCACGTAGTTGGTAATATCCACCACGTTGTTGATCGAACGGGTGCCCGCTGCCTGAAGTCGCTGCTGCAACCACTGAGGCGACGGCCCCAGAGCAACGTTGTCGAGCACTGTACCGATATAGATAGGGCAGGCCTTCTCATCAGCTAGGGAGACAGCTGGAGCCGCTCCGTCCCCACGTACTACAGGCGTTTGTGTAACGGGCAGATGCAGCGCTGCCCCAGTAACCGCCGCCACTTCTCGGGCGATTCCCACCATGCTTAGCGCATCGGCCCGATTAGCGGTCGAGGTAACGTCTAGAACAACGTCATCAAGGCCCAGCAGCGGGCGCACATCCTGTCCCACTTCTAGCTTGTCGGTCGCGAAGACGTGAATGCCCTCTGAGTCTTTAGCCAAACCTAGTTCGGCTAGGGAGCAGATCATCCCAGCAGAGGGTACGCCCCGCAGCTTGCGAGGCTTGATGGTGAGATCGACTATGGGCAGATAGGTATCTACTGTGGCCACCGCCACATAGATGTCGGCCTGCACATTAGCGGCTCCGCAGACTATAGTTGAGTTATCGGCCTGGCCAATATCGACTGCACAAACGCTGAGTTTGTCGGCATCGGGGTGCGGAGAGCGCTCTACGACTCGACCCACCACCACGCCATCGGCCCAGGCGCGTCTATCCTCAATATCTTCTACCTCAAAACCCGCCATGGTGAGAGCGTCGGCTAGCTCTTCTGGAGACAGCTGGATATCGACGTATTCGTTGAGCCAGTTGAGAGATATGCGCATGGTGGGGCTAGTTTGACCGCTAAGAAAGTTTAAAGCGCTGTAGTTTATTGCCCAAACATTCTACCCTGCGGTCATTACATCTACCCAAGGACAGCCTCAGCTTGGCATCTTGCTACCACAAGTCTCTTCTAGTACCCAACTGAATCTTCTAGTACCCGATTGAAGATGGAAACAAGAATTCATCGACTTTTTACATTTCACCGAAATTTTAGGCCGAAGTATATTCCCTGTAGGCGAATGCTATAACCCCTCTCTGAAAGAGGGAACAATTGGGGTAATGTGGCATTACCGCATGGGAACAGCCCTCACGACTCCTGCCCTATTGGTGTTGTGGCTCCCCATCCAAACTGCCCCGCTGTCGGCTAACTCAATCCCAGGCGTTGTCCTTGGACTTCGTCTAGATACCCACCATCCTGGGCCGCATGAGCTACTGCATTAACCCCGACTGTTCAAAGCCAAAAAACCCCCCCACAGTCAGTCATTGTCAGAACTGTGGGGTTGAGCTGCTGCTGCGGGGCCGCTATCGAATGATTCGCGCCCTGGGGCGAGGCGGCTTTGGAGCTACTTTCCTAGCCCGCGACGAGCTGCTGCCGGGCAAGCCTCCCTGCGTTATCAAGCAGCTCCGCCCCTCTGCCGAGGCTCCCCACATTCTTGAAATGGCTCGTGACCTGTTCAAGCGGGAAGCCAAAATTCTTGGCATGATCGGTAACCACCCTCAGCTGCCCCGCCTGCTTGACTACTTCGAAAGCGATCAAGAGTTCTTTCTGGTGCAGGAATATATCAACGGCCTCACCCTTCAGCAAGAGGTCAAACGTGGTGGCCCCTTCACTGAAGCGGGGGTGAAGCAGTTTTTAAGCGAAGTACTGTCGATGGTGCAGTACGTTCACGCTAACCACGTCATTCACCGCGACATCAAACCTGCTAATATTATCCGCCGCGATCAAGACAAGAAGCTGGTGCTAATTGACTTTGGTGCCGTCAAAGACAAAGTCAATCCAGCTCAAGCCGCCAACTCTGACCAGACAGCCCTCACGGCCTACGCCATTGGCACCCCCGGCTACGCACCGCCCGAGCAAATGGCGATGCGCCCGGTGTATGCCAGCGACATCTATGCGCTGGGGGTCACCTGTATATATTTGCTGTCGGGCAAAGCGCCAAAGGATCTTAGCTACGATCCCAACACAGGCGAACTGCTGTGGCGTCCGAAAGTACAAATCAGCGACCACTTCGCTGGCGTGCTGCAGAAAATGCTGGAGATCTCGGTGAAGCACCGCTACCAAACCGTTGAGGCCATCCACCGGGATCTTGATCTAGAGCCCTATATGGAGAGTTTGGCCCAAAATATGGCCTTCCCTTCGGCATCTGGGTCTACCGCTAACGGTTTCACCAGCACCAGCGGACCGGTAAGCGGTCCGCCCAGCCAGGCGGCCCTTAGCAATTCGGGGGGGTCCCCATCGTCTCGGATGGCAGCGGCAATTCGCGCTAGGCGAGAGCGATCGCATTCAGGGGCTAAGAGTACCGCTCCTCTAGTGCCCATCCGCAACGGCAAGCTTACCCCTCGCCCTAGGGTAGCTCCTGCTACCATGCTCACCTCCAACGACGTTAAGCAGAAGTACACCAAGGGGCGGCGCGATTTTTCGCTACAAACCTTCAAAGACCTCGATCTACAGCGCACGCTGCTAACGGCGGTTAACTTTAACCAATCAAAGCTGCCCAGCGCCAATTTACAGGGGTCTGACCTCAGCAGCGCTAACTTTGGCCGCGCTAACCTTAGCCGCGCCAACCTGCGCAATGCCAAGCTGGTTCGGGCCTACTTTCACTATGCCAATCTAGAGGGAGCCGACCTGCGGGGAGCCAGCCTAGCGCACGCCTGCCTTTCTAGCGCTAATCTCCGGGGGGCCAATCTCTGCGGAGCCGATCTTACGGGCGCTCTCATAACCAACGAGCAGCTGGCTACTGCCCGCACTAACTGGTCTACAGTGATGCCTAATGGCCGTCGGGGCGTGCTTTAGGCTGTCAGAGCGTTAGGGTAGTGCGGCTGCCTTAGACTGGGTTACGCCAGCGCTAGCATCAGGCGCTTGGATAGCTGAGGAGTGGGGGACGTTGCGCAGGGCTACCAAAGCTTCCTTGAGAATGACCGCTGCCGGAACGGCCACAATGACCCCCAGCAGCCCTCCGACCCTGGCCCCCGATAAAATAGCAATGAATACCCAGAAGGGGTTGAGCCCAGTCACGCTACCCAGCACTCGAGGGGCAATGCCGTTCTCGACTAGCTGCTGCACAACTACGGCAGAAATCACCATAGGAATGGCAATTTTAATGTCTCGCAGGGCCACCAGTAGGGTAACGACGATCACGCCCACGGTGCCGCCAAAGGGAACTAGGGCCAGGAGCCCCACGGTAAGGGCAAACAGTGAGCCAAAGGGAACATTAAGCACCCCAAAGATAACGGTCAGAGCGCTGCCAAAGCAGCTAGCGACAATGAACTGACCCAAAAAATAGTTGCGAAAGCTCTGCCGCAGGGTTTCTGAAAAGGGCCGCTGGAGGCGCGATGGCAGCAGCCCCACGACACCTCCCCATACTTCTTCTCCATGCTGAAGCAGGTAGAAGGTAAGTACGACGGTAAGCACGACATCGAGCAATTTGTTGGCGGTAAAAACCGCTACGTTGATGGTTAGATTGAGGGCCTCGCCAGCGATCGACTGAATTTCGCGCTTGAGGCGATCGCTGGTCAGGGCAATAAGCCCATCAAAGTTGATAGGCAAGCCCCAGTCGGCTAGCTTCCCGTCGAGCACTATGAGCTGGGTTCTGCCTGAGTCAAACCACTCAGGCAGGCGCACTACCAGCTGCTGCCCCTGATCAATCACAAAGGGCAGCACGATGATAGCCAGCCCTGAAAATCCTACCAAGGCTAGTACCAACACCAGGGTGGCAGCTAGTCCTCGCTTAAAGCCGAGGGTTTCTAACCGACCCATGGGATAGCTGAGCAGGAACGCCAGCAGAGCAGCAATGAGCACGGTGACTAAAATCGAGCGGAAGTAGCCAAAAATAATCGACACCGCCCATACGTTGAGTACTAGTAGGGGGGTGGACAGCAGCAGCAGAACCGTCTGGGCGATGGGGCTGAGCTTTTCCCACCAGCGGGCTAGCCAGCTAGGAGCACTGGGCTCGTTATTAGGTGCTACACCGTACTCCATAAATTAGTAGCTTGGTTAATGGGGACGTGGCTCGTATAGCCATCTACAGCCTACGGCAAATAGCGGATTTCAAGTTTGGGCGATCGCTTTTTTTGATCGGGCGCTATGGCCCTTCTCTAGTACTCGTCACCCGAAGGGGTAATATGTAACCAATTTGAAACAAACGGCCCAGTTTACTCTTTGCGCATTCGCTCTATGCTTGCTTCTCACCCTGCCTCTGTCCAAGGGATTGTTCTCAAGCAGCCCTATCCTCAAAAGGTGCTGGTGCTGGGCGATAGCCTAGTGTATGGCTTTGGTGATCCCGAGGGCGGCGGCTGGGTGGAGCGTCTGCGCCGCCTCACTATGGCTCCAGGACGGGATGGAGCCGTATTTTACAATCTGGGCGTGCGCGGCGACGGAGTCAGCCAGGTGAAGCAGCGCCTTGACCATGAGTTTCGCTATCGAGGGGAGCTGCGCAATCGAGTGCCCGATTTGATTGTGCTGTCGGTAGGCATCAACGACTCGGCCCGAGTTGGTCATACTTTGGGGCGCAATCGCACCGATTTCGATGAGTTTCAGGAAGACATGAACGATCTGCTGACCCAGTCGCGGCAGCTATGTCCGGTGCTGTTTGTGGGCATGACTCCGGTGAACGAACAGGCTATGCCTTTCTCGGAGGTGCTGCACTATACCCATAACGATCAGTGGCGCTACCGCGAGGCTACGCGCCTAGGCTGCACTAGCCACAGCGTTCCCTACCTGGATGTGTTAAACCTGTGGCTGAACCGTGGTGAATCTTGGTGGCTACCGCTGATATCAGCCGACGGCCTACATCCCAACGTGGCGGGCTACCGGGCGCTGCTGGACGACATTCTGACCTGGAACGCCTTTCAAACTGCCGTAGATTTGCCGGCGGGCTTGCGCTAATCTGCTGTCTCACAGCTTTAATACCATGGCTGCTACGAGCGACCCAGCCCTTTGGCCTCTGGTTCATCGGAACCCAACTCGTCTGTCGGTGGCCGATCGCCTAGCGATGGGCAAAGCCTTGCGCAAGACGATCAAGCGATCGGCCTTTGCGGCCTACCAGCCGCCCCACCGTCGACCTGACCCTGTGGATAGCCTTGAGACTCAGGCTGCTAGCCGGGTGCCAGAACTAGTGCCAATACGCTACAGGCGAATGCTGGCTTCACCCTTTGCTTTCTTGCGTGGGGCAGCAGTGGTGATGATAGGTGATATTGCTTCTGGTCCAACTACAGGCATTCACGTGCAGACCTGTGGTGATATGCACGTTTCTAATTTTGGAGTCTTCGCC
>JBARUP010000429.1:0-3173 GCA_049645805.1 Nodosilinea sp. | reverse complement strand
GGTCAGGATATTCTTTGCCGCCGTGGCAAAGGGGTAGATTCATCTTTCTTAGATCGAGTAGCTCGACCTCGGCCCCTAGGGCACGCAGGCGATCGCAGGTCAGCTCCAGCGCCAGCTGACTGTAAGAACTAGAACGTAAACTCCCAGCTATACCCACAAACTTCACCATAGTCCCTCCTAAACTTATCCGTATTCGTTATGACTTCAAGTTATCGGGTTTTGTAGATTTTTGTCAAGGTTGTTATAGTGACGGCACACCGTCTGTTCCTCTTCGAAAGCTGCTTTGGGTAAACCTACGCCAGAATTTCTTCAGTTTGCTGAACCAGCTGACGCCTTGCCCATTCCTCTGCTGCCGCTCACTATTGGGGGAGAAACTATTCCCTACGGCAGCCGCGCGCGGCTTGATTTGCCTATCGCTCGCCTCACTACCGGCACTATGATGACGCTGCCAGTGACCGTTATCTGCGGCAAAAAGCCGGGGCCACGCCTGTGGCTGAGTGCCGCCATCCACGGCGATGAGCTAAATGGGGTAGATATTGTTCGTCGGGTGGCCAAGGTGCTCAAGCCTAGCCGTCTAAGCGGATCGGTGATCGCGGTGCCGGTGGTCAACATCTTTGGCCTGCTTGAGCAGTCGCGCTACCTGCCCGACCGGCGCGACCTCAATCGCTCCTTTCCGGGCTCCAGTCGGGGGTCAATGGCCAGTCGGCTGGCGGCTTTGTTTATGCGAGAGGTGGTCAACCAGTGCACCCACGGAATCGATCTGCATACGGCCGCTATTCACCGCACAAATTTGCCTCAGATCCGGGCTGATCTGCAAGACCCAGCTACCTACGCCGTTGCAGAAGCGTTTGGCGCACCGATTATGATCCACTCTTCTCACCGCGACGGCTCGCTGCGTCAGGCCGCCGCCAAGCGGCACATTCCCACGCTGCTCTATGAAGCTGGAGAAGCGCTTCGGTTTGACGAAAACGCTATTCAAACCGGGGTAAACGGCATCTTTCGGGTAATGGCCTACCTAGATATGGTTGCTCCCCTCGATACACCGCCATCCGCAACCGTAGAAGCACAAAAAACTCGCTGGGTACGCGCCTCGCGGGCGGGTATCTGGCACCGCACCGTTGAGCTAGGCGACGAGGTCAGGCAGCGCCAGCCCCTGGGGTTTACCAGCGATACCTTTGGCGACAATCCGGTAAAGGTGCGTAGCCCCATGGCGGGTATTGTAATTGGTCATAGTCAAAACCCGCTAGTTCACCAGGGCGATGCTCTAGTTCACATTGCGCAGCTTAAAGATGATGACGAGCAAGATGTGCCGGAGATCTCTACGCTGTGAGAGTGGGGTGAGTCATGGCGCTTCCCTCATCCCCGCGATGTCCTAGGGCTAGAGCCCGCTCGACACGGCGGCAACGCTCTAGCAAAATGTTTCCGTCTGCCCAGACTCAGCTCAGAAACCCGTCTGCCGCCTCGACACCGATCGCGATATTCGCTATGTGCTCCACGCAGACGCTGCGGTTCGCATCACTGGCCTTGGTTTTGGGTAACGAGGAGCCTGGTGATAACCGCCGCCTTTGAAGCATACCCTCAGAGCGAGGTGATTGGTCTGCTTGGAATTGGCCTATCGGTTCAGGCAGTAGGTCAAGGTACTGAGGCTGTCAGGGGTTAGAGTGCCAAGCCAGGTTTGGTGGGTATCTGCTCTAGCTTTAGTCTCCAAAAAACCGTTGACGGTGGCGACCCATTGAGGATCGTTGTTGGGCAACGCCAGGCTGTAGTATTCACAGCTCAGGGGCAGCTCAGGAACTAGGGTTAGGTTTTGGGCAGAAAGACCGCTTTGAGTCACCGCCGCCCGGGTCAGAATATCGTCACCTAAAAAAGCGTCCAGCTGCCCGGCATTAACTGCCCGGATGGCGTCAACGCGGCCGGTGGGGCCATCGAATCGGGTGATTGCGGCGGCGGGGTGGCGCTCTTGCAAAAAGCTCTCGTTGGTAGAGTTGGCTAAAACGCCGATCTTGATTCCCTCCAGCGACAGGGCCGGGTTTACGTTGGGTACATTGGCGGCGGTGGTCAGAAAATGACTGCCGGTGGCAAAAATTAGGTCAGACTTCACCGCCCCAAAGCCGTGGGAGACGATCACCACGGGTGCTGGCCCAGGCTGATCCTGGGGCAGGTAGACATCGACATCAAAGTCGTAGTTGACCGTCAGCCCCTGGCTGGGCTGCCGCAGCGACGGGTCGGTAACTGTGATAGTGGTTTCACTAGACGAGTAGGGGCCGGGCGGCGACAGATTCGGCAGAGCCGAGAGGTCTATGGTTTGGGTGGCCGCCTCGGCCGCCGCCTGGTCTCGAATTGCCTGCACCGCCGCCCGGTTGTAGCTCAGGTAGATTGACAGTTCACGCTGCAAATCGAGCAGCCCGCCAACGTTGACATCAATCGCGTCGGCCGGAAATTCTCGCATGACGTCAATCAGCGTCAACCCGTCGGGGCCAGCCTTGGCCGCAGCGCTAATGACCGCCGCTCGCAGGGCGTAGAAGCCGTTTTCTCCGCGGGTCGACTGAAAGATTTTGCCTACGTTTGTAATTGCGTCGCGCCCCAGGGGCGAATAGCTCAGATTGCTGGCCGTAACCACGTCAATGGGAAACTGAAACTGAAGCATTAGCTGCAGCCTCGCCAGCGCCTCATCGCTCAGAAAGCGGGCAAACAGCTTTAAGTTTCCGGCGACTTCGCCGGTTTCGGCAAAGGTTTCTAGGGAGTCTACCGAGAGCGTAAATACCAGCGGCCCCGTCGCTCGAATGGTGAATGCGTCAGCGCTGCAGGCGGTTTCGGGCTGCCGGAGGGTGGCCTCTAGGGCTAGACCAGTGAGACCTAGAGTGGAAGCTAACGTACCAACCAGCAGATGTTTGAAGGAAGGCATAGGGGAGCGGCTTGCTGCAATGTTACTTGGCTCAGCCCAGAGGCGGAGTCTTACCAGGGGATTACAGATCCTGATCTGAACTAGGCCTAAACATTAGAATATTGCCTTAACGAGGGCATTTTCCCATTGTTTTTGGACCCTTTCTCCGGCCTCGCAATCGCCATTCTGATGGTGCTGACGATCGCTCTTAGGCAATACCAGCCAGGGGGAAGTCGCGACTTTGATTGCTTTCGGCCTCCGCATTCACGGCGCGGCGATAGGTATCGAC
>JBARUP010000428.1:0-21934 GCA_049645805.1 Nodosilinea sp. | reverse complement strand
GGGTCAGGGGGTACTGTTTAGCTATGGGGCAGCAGTGCTGTTTGGTCTGTCGGAGGCAGCAGAACGAGAGTTTGTCGCTGCCATAACGCCCTATATTGATGCTCCTTTTGAACAGCCTGAGACCGAGGCAGCTACTATTCGTCTTGCCGCTAGCAGCAGCGGTAAGGTGCAGGACGGCCTCATTTTCCTCTCGCTGCTCAATGAACTACAGCGCCATCTAGTAGCCGACGTAATGGCCAAAAGCGTAGTGCTGGCTCATTACGAGATGGGTGCTGCTGCCGTATTCGACCACATTGAGCCCTACGCTATTGGGCTCCAGCACCATCGCCAGGTGCGGGTGCGGGGTGACCAGTTGCTCAAGCAAATTGGGCAGACGCTGATGATTCAGCACAAAATTGTGGGACGGGTCGAGATCTTTGATAAACCCGAGCTGCTGTGGGACTCCCCTGGGCTTGACCTGCTGCATCGCCGCCTCGAAGATGAGTACGAAATCCGCGATCGCCACTCGGCCCTCGAACGCAAGCTTGAGCTGGTTAGCCGCACCGCTGAAACGGTGCTCGACCTGCAGCGACACCAGACGGGCCTGCGCCTAGAGTGGTATGTGGTACTGCTGATTGTGGTAGAAGTGCTGCTGTCGCTGTACGACCTATTTATTCGCCCCCGCTGAGGTACCTATGGGACAGTCTATTACCGTGAGTCAGGCTGAGTTTGACCAAGCAGTGCTACAGCCGTCGTTTGAGCAGCCGGTGCTGGTCGATTTTTTTGCCACCTGGTGCGGCCCCTGCCAGCTGCTCAAACCCATGCTCGAAACGCTGAGCCAGGAGTATGACTTCATTTTGGCCAAGGTAGATATTGACCAAAATCCAGAGCTGGCCAAGACCTTCGGCGTTGAAGGGGTGCCTGATGTGCGCATTGTTACCCAAGGAAAGGTGCAGGAGGGCTTTGTAGGCGTGCTGCCCGAGCCTCAGCTGCGCGAGCTGCTGGCAGGGCTCGGCCTAAAGTCGAGCCTGGAACAAGACTGGGCGACCTTTGACGCCCAAGCAGCAGCAAAGTCAGACGATGCCCTGGCTGCCCTAACGACGCTGCTGACTCGCTACCCCGGCAATAGCCAAGTCTTGCTTAAGGCCGCTCAGTTCTACATGGCTCGCGGGGACAGTACCCTAGCCAAACAGTATTTGGAGCTGATCGACCCCAGCGATCGCTCGGCTGCTGACCAAGCAGAGGGCATTCGAGGTTTACTCGCCCTGCGCGAAACCCTAGCCGATCTGGGAGACTCTGATTTAGACATCGCGTTTAGGGCAGCAGGACAGGCGGCTCTAGAAGAAGATTTTGCTACCGCCCTGGAAGGTTTTTTGGGGATAGTAAAGCGCGATCGCACCTACCGCAGCGACGGCGCTCGCAAGGCCATGCTAACGCTGTTCAAGCGAATGGGTGACAGCGATCCGCTCACCGTCACTTACCGCAAACGGCTGATGCAGGCGCTGTACTGAACCCTTTATTTAGAAAAATTTAAAAAACACCGAATCGTTCCTCTTTAGTTAAGGGCACAACAGTTATTGTGGAAGTAGTTCCCTAAGCTGTCTCCTAAACACTCTGGCGAACGCTACCTGAGCGGTAAACCTATGGCATTTTTGACCCGCTGGCTTCAGTTTTTGCGGTTTTTGGAAGGACTGCTGGAGTTTTGGGATTTTCTCACTACTCCCCTGGGCCTAGTGGCCGGCGTGGGTTTGGGTCTGTACAGCCTGCTAGTCTTTCTAGGGTTCGATGCTGCCGCTGCCGCCACCTTTTCTGGCTCTGTTGCTCTGGGGCTGAGCTGCCTCATCACCCTTCCTGATTTCTAGCGTTCGACGTTCCCTGAGCGGAGTCGAAGGGAACGCCCCTCGTTTTCCTAGCCTCCTTATCCTCTTACTTTTTCCATCCCCTCACCATTCCTTCACCCATGCTCTCTGCTACCGAGGCCGAAGCCAAAATCCTTCAGCTGGTTTCCGTCTCCTCAGAGACCGAGCAGGTAACTTTAGACGCAGCTCTGGGGCGAATTCTGGCCCAGTCTATTCCCAGTCCGCTCGATTTTCCCCACTGGGATAACTCGGCAATGGATGGCTACGCGGTGCGTTACGTCGATGTGCAAAGGGCCAGCGCTGAGCATCCAGTGGCGCTGACGCTGACAGAGACGATTTCGGCGGGACGATCGCCGACCCGGCTTGTCGGCCCGGGTCAGGCAGCACGCATTCTAACCGGGTCGAAGCTGCCCGCGGGGGCCGATACCGTCGTGATTCAAGAGGTCACGCAGCGCCAGGACAGTAGCGTTCTAGTGCAAGAAGCTCCCCAGCCGCAGCAGTTTGTGCGTCACCAAGGTAGTTTTTGTCGAGCAGGCGATTCGCTCATGGAGGCAGGACTTCGGATTAGCGGGCCAGAACTAGCGGTGCTGGCCTCGACCCAGTGCGTGCAGGTGCCGGTATTCCCTCAGCCACGGGTAGCCATTCTTTCCACGGGTGATGAGCTAGTTAGGCCCGATACGCCGCTGCAGCCGGGGCAGATTGTAGATTCCAACCAGTATGCTCTTGCCGCTCTGGTTCGTCAGGCGGGGTCAGTACCGATGCCTCTGGGCATCGTGCCCGATCAGCCCCAGGCCCTGAGGGCAGCTATTCAGGCAGCGCTAGCTCGGGCGGATGTAATTGTGTCCTCAGGGGGCGTATCGGTGGGTGACTACGACTATGTAGACGAGATTTTAGCGGAGCTAGGGGCAACGCTGCACATTCGCTCGGTGGCCGTAAAGCCCGGCAAGCCGCTGACTGTGGCGACGTTCCCGGCTGAAGGCTCTGCGCCGCTGTACTTTGGTCTGCCGGGGAATCCAGTCTCGGCGCTGGTGAGCTTTTGGCGATTTGTGGCTCCGGCGCTGCGCAAGCGGTCGGGGCTCAAGGCAGGGTGGAGCCCCAGGCTGAGGTCTGCCGTGACCCGCCACGACCTCAAGGCTGGGGGCCAGCGCGAGACCTACCTGTGGGGCACACTCAACATCACGGACGCAGGCTATGAGTTTGCGCGAGCGGGTGGCGGCCATAGCTCAGGCAATTTGATCAACCTAGCGGGCACCAACGCCTTGGCCGTTGTTCCCGTAGGCACGTCGCTTGTTTCCGCTGGCGATACGGTGCGGGTGATGGTTGTAGGCTAGGGCAGGGTTCTACTTCTCTGCGCCGTCGCTCTGCGCTATGGCACACACGTACTTCATCGCTGCCAAGTTCAGAGGGTCGAAAACAATCGGCATCCAGCTGCTGCCCACCGAGCCGTCGAAGTCCACATCGCGAAAGCGACGGCGATCGCAGTCGTATTCCGTTAGATAGTCGGTGCGCTCAGGCTGTCCTTTGCGGCTATCTACGTAGTAGCTCCTGACGCGCACACGACCTCGCAGGATCTCTATGGAGTCAACATCGACAAACTGCTGCTGCCCCTGACGCTCAGCGACAGACTGCCAGGTCGCCGCCAGGGCGCTGGCAGGGTAGCTGAACATCAACCATAGCGCTACCAGGAGAGCGAGCAGGCAGCGGACTTGTCCTGAGTGGCGATTAGACTGAGGGACTATCAGAGAGCTCACAGCGGAGCACGGGGTCTGAGCCAGCGATATCATTAGTATCCTCGATGCTAGCTTTGCATAACTTCGCCGGTAGAGGGCATTTCGGGGCCAAGCAGGACGGGTGAACCCATTACCAGATGACGCAGCCGCTCTCGCCTCGGCTGAGCGTCGGGATTGGCTATCAGCAGCGGACTGGTCGCCTCCCGCTTCTTGGCCAGCGACGCCAAATATCTTAGGTTATGGCTATCTGGCCCTCGACTCGCCCAGTGGGTTGGCACTAAACAAAGCCTCAGCCTCCTGCTGAATCGCGGTGTACTGGTCGATCACCGGCTGCACTGCCGCTTCTTCGCGCTCTACGTAGTCGTAGAACTGGGTAAAAATACGCTCTACTTCTTCGTAAATTAGGCCCAGTTTTTCGTTGAGGCGGCTGGCGATCTCTTCTTGAAAGCGACCTTTCTCGCTGTCTAAAGCTTGCTCAAACTTAGCGATAATGCGGTTGCGCTGCCACAAAATACCGATCGCCAGCACAAGCACTCCTACACCAGCAAAGGCAATGCCGATGGCGCTGAGAATAGCCTCAGCCACCGCAAACTCAATGATGTGCAAGATGGTGCCCGACACCGCCATAATAGCCCCGCCCACAATTTCGTTGGCCATGTCGCCCGCCTGGGTCGTTAGCATATCGCCGAAGCCCTGGTCAACCAGCAGGCTTTCAACCTTAGCCCGCACGCTCTCAATCACCTCCTGGCGACGCTCTAGCACCTTGAGCGAAATGTGGCTGCTTTCGATGCGATGGGCTTTAACGTTCTCTAAATCTTGAGTGAGTCCATCAAACAGCTGACGAATGCCGTCGACAAAGTGCTGGGCACCCTCGTTTGAGGCTTCTTCGAGCGATTCGCGCAGGTCGCGGGCGCAGCGCTCTTGAAAATCGTCGACCCAGGCCCGCATTGAGGCTTCTTCATTGAACAGCCCTACAAAGGAGCGGCGTACCACCATCGGCACCGTTAGGCTTTCGCGAAAGTCGCGCTTAATGCGGGCCGAAATCACCTCATAGCGGGCCGCCAGGCGATCGGCTAGGGTGTTGATCTCGTAGCTCGATCGCCCCCGCCCGGCGTCTATTTTGCCGCGAATATTTTTGGCGGTGGCGCGATCGACAGCAAGCTGCTGGGTTAACGATGCGACATCACCGCTGAGCAAATCAATAATTTGCTGGGTCGTCTGGGTTACCGATCGCAGCTTGATCTTGTAGCTCTCCCCCGACGACACCATGTCCTGAATGTACCGGCGCACCGGCTCAAAGCCGCTGCTGGCCGTGTTCCCCTCCTGCTCTAGGGCTGCCGAAGTAGCAAAGATAGTCGGGTTTTTAATCTGTTTTTGGTAAGCGTATTCTTTCACTCGCTCGACGTTAGTTTGGAGGTCGGCGGGGCTCAGCAGGTCAGCCTGCTGCAAAATAAATACCACCTTTTTGCGCCACTCGGCGCTAACGAAGTCCAGAAAGTCCCAGGCGCTCTTTTGGTAGGGATTTTTGGCAAACAGCACAAAAAAGGTCAGGTCGCTGTTGGGGATGTAGCGCTCGGTGATGATCTGGTGCTCGGCAATCACCGTGTTGGTGCCCGGTGTGTCAACGATAGAGATATCTTGCAAAATCGGGATTGGTCGCCCGATTTTGCGCAGGCTAGGCTCCACCTGTTCGACAAACTCCTGGTCGGCGTAGACAATCTGCTGAATCGAGTCGGTGCAGGGTTCAATATCGGTAGCGCATACCTCGGCCTCAAGCAGAGCGTTGACAAAGCTGCTTTTGCCCGCCTTGACCTCGCCCACCACCACAAACAGAAACGGCTCGTTGATATTGCGGCGCAGGCTGTGGGTAGTGCGCTGCATATCGGGGTTGTTGATATCGGTGGCCAGGGCCTGAACCCGCTCAAGCAGGTGATCGAGGTTGTCTCGATAGGCGTGGAGCGTTTTGTCAATAATTTGGCTGGCCACAGCAGTATCTCCCAGTATCTCTCTCAAGCCCCAGTCAGCGCAGCACGACAAATGCCCGCCTACCCCCAAAGTATCGCATGGTCACAAATTTGGGCTAGATTTTGAGTCTTTAGGAATAGGGCAAAACCTGGGAACCGCTCAATTTCGAGATCAAGACACAACCCTCAGTCGTCGTCTTCAAACACGCCTTTGAAGAACTCGATAGTGTCCTTGAGGGCAGCGATAAAGCTGTCGATTTCGGCCTTGGTATTGTAGAAGTAAAGGCTAGCCCGCGCGGTAGAGTCTGTCCCCAAGATGCGGTGCAGCGGCTGGGTGCAGTGGTGGCCCGAGCGAATGGCAATCCCCGACTGGTCAAGCAGAGTGGAGAGATCTTGGGCGTGGACTCCCTCAACGGTAAAGGTTGCCAAAGCGGCTCGTCCGCTGCCGTCGGACTGAGGGGCAGGACCATAGAGAGTGACCTCGGGAATAGTCTGCATCTGCTGGTACAGGTAGGCCGTCAGCTCGTGCTCGTAGGCGGTGATAGTCTCCATGCCGATCGCAGCAAGATAGTCTACGGCGGCCCCTAAGGCGATTGCTTCGGCAATGGCTGGCGTACCGGCCTCGAACTTGTGGGGCAGCTCAGCGTAGGTAGAATGATCCAGAAATACGTCGGCGATCATCTCACCACCGCCCATAAAGGGAGGCATCGCTTCGAGCAGATCCAGCTTGCCGTATAAGAAGCCAATCCCGGTGGGGGCACACATCTTGTGGCCCGAGGCCACGAACCAGTCGCAGTCCATGGCAGGCAGGTTCAGAGCCAGGTGGGGAGCACTCTGGCAGCCGTCAATTAAGACCTTAGCCCCGTGACGATGGGCAGCCTCAATAATGTCTGCAACGGGGTTGATACAGCCCAGGGTGTTAGAAACATGGTTAACGGCCACCAGACGAGTTTTATCGCCGACGAGCTCACGATACTGATCTAGATCAAAAGCCTGGTCGGCAGTTAGCCCCACAAACTTGAGCACCGCACCGGTACGCTGGGCCACTAGCTGCCAGGGCACTAGGTTGCTGTGGTGCTCCATCACCGAGAGAATGATTTCGTCGCCGGGCTTTAGGGTGGTCATACCCCAGGCGTAGGCGACTAAGTTGATTGCCTCGCTGGCGTTGCGGGTAAACACAATCTGATCGCGACTTGTGGCTTTCACAAACGCCGCCACCTTGTCGCGGGCACCCTCGTAGGACTCGGTGGCGCGGGCGCTGAGATTGTGCACACCCCGGTGCACGTTGGCGTTGTCGCACCGGTAGTAGTGTTGCAGCGCGTCCAGCACCGCCGCAGGTTTTTGGGAGGTGGCGGCGTTGTCGAGATACACCAGCGGATGGTCGTTGACCTCCTGGTGCAGAATCGGGAAGTCGGCGCGAACCTGGGCAGCGAGGGAGAGGGCTTGGGCAACGGTCATGGGGAGGGCAGGGTAAAAGAATTTTGAACTAGCGATTTTAGGTTTTGAGAAGCTTGTTCCCCTCCCGAACAGGGGAGCCGCAGAGCAGGGCGGATTACGTCCACTTGGAAATGGTTTCGGAGAGGCGCGATCGCAGGCTGGCGACCGGAAGCTTATCCAAAATCTCCATAGCAAAGGCGTAGATTAGCAGCCGTTGATCCTGGGGTGCGCTAATGCCGCGACTCTGTAAATAAAAGATTTCGTCGGCCTGGAGCTGGCTAACGGTCGCCCCGTGGGCGCACTTGACATTATCGGCGACGATTTCAAGCTGAGGCTTGGTATCGACTCGCGCTTTGTCAGACAGCAGCAGGTTGCGGTTGAGCTGGCTGGCGCTGGTGAGCTGGGCGTGCTGCGCGACCGCCACGCGACCGTTGAAAACGCTGTGGGCCTTGTCGTCAACAATGGCTTTGTGCTGCTGCTCAACTACACCGTGGGGATGGCTAAGAGCTACCAGGCTGTGGGTATCAGCGTGCTGATTAGCGGCGATCGCCCCCAGGCCGTAGAGCCTAGTGGTGGTTTGCTCGCCCGTCTGGTAGATCTCCCAGTTGTGGCGAGCCAGACGCGCGCCAAAATCTACGGCAGTGCCGACGTACTGACTATCGCGAGCCTGGGTGACAACGGTTTTGCCAACGTGGAAGGTGCCTGCGCCTTCACGCTGAATCCGGCTGTGGGTGAGCTGAGCATTAGCATCGAGCCACACCTCGGTAACGGCATTGGTGAAGTAATGCGACTCAGAGACACCGCTAAAGTCTTCGATTAGGGTGAGGGCGCTGCCTGACTCGGCCACGACCAAGCAGCGAGGCTGAGTAATGAGAGCTTCGTTATAGACTTGGGACAGGTAAATCACCTGGATCGGCGTCTCGACTATCGTGTTGCGGGGTAGCCACACTACTACAGCATCCTGAAAACCCAGGCTGTTGAGGGCGGTGAAGACTTCGTGACTGCCGCTGGCCTTAGCGAGGCGGTCGGCCAGCTCAGGCGGTTGGTCAGGATGAGCAAGAAGAGAGTTCACCACAGCAGCGGCCGGCAACTTCTCTAAATTTGATAGCGCGGCGCTGAACCGCCCGTTGACCACAACGATCTGGGCACCAGCCGTTTCCGGCAGGCGCAGATCAGCGACATCGGCTTCGGCAGCGTCTACTTCACCAGCGGTGGCGAAGTCAACGGCGAGCATCGCCGCTAGGTCGGTAAAACGCCAGTCTTCATCGCGGGTGGAGGGAAAGGCATGCTCGTCAAGCAGGGCCTTGGCGCGCGATCGCATTTCCTTCAGCGCTAGCTCGGCAGGCACCGCCGCCTGCACCCGCTTCACAAGCCCCTTGAGGTAAGCATCGCGCTGGCCAACCGTCACTACAGAGGGCAGCTCAGATGTAGTCGTCATGACGCCGTTACCTCCGCCCGAAATTCTTCCAGTACCCACTCGTAGCCGCGCGACTCTAGCTCTTTGGCCAAGTCTTTGTCGCCCGTGGTCACAATGCGGCCGTCGGCCATTACGTGCACATAGTCGGGCACGATGTAGTCAAGCAGCCGCTGGTAGTGGGTAATCAGCACCACGGCATTGTTGGGGGTAGCAAGCTGGTTTACTCCGCCCGCAACGGTCTTCAGCGCGTCGATATCCAGACCCGAGTCGGTTTCGTCAAGAATAGCTAGAGCTGGCTCTAGCAGAGCCATTTGCAGAATTTCATTGCGCTTTTTCTCGCCGCCCGAAAAGCCTTCGTTAACGCTGCGATCGAGAAAGGAGGCGTCCATTTTCACGACATCCAGCTTTTCTTCGATCAGGTCGTCAAAGTCAAACACGTCGATCTCTTCCTCGCCACGAGCCTTGCGGTGGGCGTTAAAAGCGACCCGCAAGAAGTCGCGGTTGCTGACGCCGGGGATTTCAAGCGGGTACTGAAAGGCGAGAAAAATGCCGGATGTAGCGCGATCGTGGGGTTCAAGCTCCAGCAGGTTCTGACCTTTAAAGTGAAGGTTTCCAGCGGTAACCTCGTAGTCGGGATGACCCGCCAGCACCTTGGAGAACGTGCTCTTACCCGAGCCGTTGAGGCCCATGATGGCGTGAATTTCTCCGGCCTTGACCTCTAAGCTGAGGCCCTTGAGAATTTCGGTGCCGTCTACAGTGGCGTGAAGGTCGCGCACCGAGAGGATAGTGTCGCTGGTTTTGTTGATCATGATGCTTATCTCGTAGGGTGGGCACTGCCCACTATGCTCCTAACTGCGTGTCTAACCTTATCTACTAGCGGATTGTTCTGCTCAAGTGAGACTGAGCAACGGTGCATTGCTTCGCGTTGGCGAAGCCGGGCCTTAGCCCTATGCACCCTACCCCACCGCGTTCTCCAGCTTCAGCGCCAGCAGCTTGTCCGCCTCGGCGGCAAACTCCATGGGCAGCTTGTTGAACACGTCGCGACAAAAGCCGCTGATAATCATCGACACCGCATCTTCTGGGGAGATACCTCGCTGGGCAAAGTAGAAGAGCTGGTCTTCCCCAATTTTGGAGGTTGAGGCCTCGTGCTCTACTTGGGCAGTGCTGTTCTGCACCTGAATATAGGGGAAGGTATTGGCGTTGGAGGTATCGCCAATCAGCATTGAGTCGCACTGGGAGTAGTTGCGCGCTCCCTGGGCTTTTGGTCCAATCTTTACCAGGCCTCGGTAGCTATTCTTGGAGTTTGCCGCCGAAATACCCTTAGAAATAATCGTGCTGCGGGTGTTTTTGCCCACGTGCACCATCTTGGTGCCGGTATCGGCCTGCTGCATGTTGTTGGTCAGCGCCACCGAGTAGAACTCACCCACGGAATTGTCGCCAACCAGTACACAGCTGGGATACTTCCAGGTGATAGCCGAGCCAGTTTCGACCTGAGTCCAGGAAATTTTGGAGTTTTTACCCGCGCAGAGGCCGCGCTTGGTAACGAAGTTATAGATACCGCCTCGGCCCTTTTCGTCTCCGGCATACCAGTTTTGCACCGTGGAGTAGTCAATAGCCGCGTTGTCCATCGCAACCAGCTCAACGATCGCGGCGTGGAGCTGGTTACTGTCGTACATAGGGGCCGTGCAGCCCTCCAGATACGTCACCGAGCTGCCCGCCTCGGCCACAATCAGCGTGCGCTCGAACTGGCCCGAGTCGCCGTTGTTGATGCGGAAGTAGGTGGACAAATCCATCGGACACTGGGTGTCTTTGGGAATGTAGACAAACGACCCGTCGCTAAACACCGCCGAGTTCAGCGCCGCAAAGTAGTTGTCACCAATAGGAATTACCGTGCCCAGGTACTTCTTTACCAGCTCGGAGTGCTCTTGCAGGGCCTCAGAGAACGAGCAAAAAATAACCCCCGACTCCGCCAGCTTTTCTTTGTAGGTAGTAGCTACCGAAACGCTGTCGAAAATGGCGTCAACCGCTACATTAGCCAATCGCTTTTGCTCAGAGAGCGGAATGCCCAGCTTTTCAAAGGTATCCAGCAGGTTGGGGTCGACCTCGTCTAGACTCCCTAGCTTCTTAGCCTGAGTCTTAGGAGCCGAATAGTAGACGATGTTTTGGTAGTCGATGGGGGGGTACTTAACGCTGGGCCAGGCAGGCTCCGGCATGGTCAGCCACTTGCGGTAGGCCTTGAGCCGAAACTCCAGCATAAATTCCGGCTCATTCTTTTTAGCCGAAATCATTCGCACCACATCTTCGCTGAGGCCGCGAGGAATAGCATCGGCCTCAATATCGGTGGTAAAGCCGTACTT
Organism: Nodosilinea sp.; assembly: GCA_049645805.1. GTDB lineage: Bacteria > Cyanobacteriota > Cyanobacteriia > Phormidesmidales > Phormidesmidaceae > Nodosilinea. The sequence continues at coordinate 11,191 of JBARUP010000428.1, read as the reverse complement.
ATAGGGTTGGCTAACGAGGGATTGAACGGAAGTACTCATAGTGAGGCTGTTTGGGGCGGCATAATTGGATCAGCAAAAACTTGGCAAGGCGACGAAGCGCCTAGAACTTATCGGTTTCGGTACGTATGGTGTCAAAGGCAATCTCCTGCTGCTTGCCAGCGAAGGGATTGTCTTCAGTTAAGAACAGCATGCAGTGGCACTCTTTGCGCTCCTGCATGGGCACGCAGGGGCAGTTCCAGTAAATAGTCTTGACCTCGGCCTCTTTGTCTTCATAGTGGCGGCAGGGACAAAGGGGCGAGCCAAAGTCGTCCTTGTGCTTAGCCAAACCCTCTAGCACTACCGCCGTAACGCCAGGGTCAGAACAGAAGTAGGTACCGGTGCGCTTGGCATAGCTCTGCGAAAAGTTACGCATGAGCTCGAGGCTTTTGTCGGTGGCCTGGGTGGCTTTAGAGTCAGTCATTGCAAGAGAGTCGCTACACAGCCCAATAATTTTATACAATTAAGCAACACTTACGTTGTCTAACTGACTAAAACCAGTTTAGCAACACTCATGTTGTTTAACCAGCTTTAGGGTAGTTTAGCAACCTTAGCGTTGTCAAAGCGAATTTTTCCTGCCAAGCTAGCGAGGCTTGCCCAGTTGCTGAGTGCAGGAAGCAGGCGCGCATTTTTTAAGCCGTACGTTCTATGCCTATGATGGGCCAACGCCATGACCTCTGTGCAGCAACCCTCTACAAAAGATGACATCCTGTTGTACTTGCTCAAGCAGGGAGAGGCTACCGCTCAGGCTCTAGCTGAGTATATTGAGGTCAGCGCCCAGGCTATTCGCCGCCACCTCAAAGATCTAGAAGCTGAGCAATTGATTGAGCACCGAACGGTGCAGGAAGGCATGGGGCGGCCCAACCATCTCTATGAGATTAGCCAAAAAGGACGCGATCGCTTTCCGGCTAAGTACGATGACTTTGCCCTGTCCCTGCTCGATACCCTAGCGGACACCGTGGGACAAGACCAGATGGTCACTATTTTGCGCAAGCAGTGGGAGCGCAAAGCCTTGGAGTATCGTGATCAAGTGGGCACCGGCAGCCTAGCTGAGCGGGTCGAACGCCTGGTGCAGCTGCGCAAAGCCGAAGGCTATATGGCCGAGTGGCACGAGGCTAGCGACGGTGATGCCTGCGAGGGCAACGTTTGCGAACCGGGCACTAGCTACATCATTACGGAATACAACTGCGCTATCTCCCACATTGCCGAATCGTTCCCTAGCGTGTGCGGCCACGAGCTAGACATGTTTCAGCTGGCGCTGTCTGACTGCTCGGTGCAGCGCACTCACTGGCTGGTGCAGGGTGAGCACCGCTGTGGGTATTTGGTAAAGCAGCAGTGACAGGGGTGACGTGGATAGAGGTGTGTCTGGACTTCACCTGGCCTCTACTCCAGCTCATTCTCCTCTCAGCAAAAATTCAGATCGCGTCGATAGGATGATGATCAAGCAAATTCTCTAGTGAGAGAATGCTAGTGTTCTTGCGATTGGATCGGCTTGACCCCTGCCTCAGATTGTTCCGCTTAGCTATGCTCCCCGACCGGTAGTCGTGGTGACAACCGCCGTTTGTTTACCTTAGGCGTTTCAGAAGTCGCTGCTGAGCGAAGTTTGAAGCACCATATCTCATACAAATCCTGCTTGGCTACCCCTATTCGGAAGGGCGAATGCTATATGACTCGGGCATGGCTGCGCCAACGCCCCTACAGTCTGACCTTTTCTCGAATCGGGGTTATGCATTTTGGATTTGGTGTGAGATATGGCTAGAGGCCGAGCCTGAGCAGGCTGGCCCCATCCTCAAGGTCAAGCTGTTCGTACGCTGGGGGGGAGTTCGGGGCCGTTTGGGTTTTGCCGCTCAGCACCTGAGTTTGCTGTCCAGATTTATCCCACTATCTATCACGCCATTTAGGGACACTACCGATGATTGAAAACACGCTGACCTGGGCACTACTGGCCGGATACGGCGGACTGCTGTTTTATCTAGTGCGCCAGACAACTCCTGACAAGGTCAGCGCCCCCGAGTTTTTTGAGGGTCAGTCGAGCACCGGGCAGGCCCCTGGGCTGTGGCTACTGGTGACCAGTGCCGCTATCTCCTGGATCTTTGCCAAGTCAATCGACAACGCCGCCAGCCTGGGCAACGCCTTTGGGGTGCTGGGCGGTATCGGCTACGCCATCTACTACCTGAGTTTTGTCACCGCCGCGATCGCGCTCTATTTTCTCCGTACCCGAGGCGGATATCGCTCGATTCCAGAGTTTTTAGTCAGCAAGTATGGCAAGGTCTGCTCGCGCCTTTTTTTGCTGGCGATCGCCATTCGTCTGCTCAACGAGGTCTGGTCTAACACCAAGGTGTTTTCGCTCTACTTTGGCCCCGAGGGCAGCGCTGGGTACTGGCTAGCTGCCCTGGTGGTGACGCTGTTTACCGTGTACTACACTCTGCTGGGCGGTTTACGCAGCAGCCTGCTCACCGATAGCGCTCAGATGGTGCTGGCTGCCGTGCTGCTAGTGGTTATTTTAGCTACCGTTGGCCCCGGTCTGGCCCGCGAGGGGCTGCCAGTTGTAGATGCCGACACCCGCAGCGCTGCTCTGACCTTTTGTGGTCTGGCCTTTGTGCAAGTTTTTAGCTATCCCTTCCACGATCCGGTAATGACCGATCGCGCCTTTATTACCGGGCCGCGCACTATGTTTAAGGGCTTTATCTGGGCAGGTATTATCAGCGGCGGCTTTATCTTTTTATTCAGCAGCGTGGGGCTGTATGCCCGAGCCGTGGGAGCTGAGGGATCGCCTAGCTTAGCCGTACCGGCGATGTTTGGCCTGCCGATGCTGCTGGTGTTCAACGCCATTATGCTAACCAGCGCCGGGTCCACCCTCGACTCCACCTTTTCGAGCACGGCTAAGGTGGGCGCGCGCGACTGGTTTCACCGCAAGGGTATCCCCACCGAGGGGCAGGCCCGGATCGGGCGCTGGTGGATCGTGGCGATCGCTCTGCTGGGCAACATTCCCCTGCTGAGCATCTACATGGGCGATCGAGTTGGCCCCGCCATTATTTTGGCTACCACCATCAGCGGCACTATGGTGATGGGGCTAGCTCCAATTTTTCTGCTGGCCTTTTTGCGGCGGGCGGGGGCGCTTAGCTTTCATCTAGCCTTTTGGCCAGGCATAGCACTTGGCGTGCTGCGGGTGGCCGAAAATGTGATCGGCTCACCCATCTTTCCCGCCTGGATGAGTTTGGGCAGCGGCAAATACGCTGTGGATCTAGGTGTAAATGTCTACGGGCTGCTGCTGTGCACCGCTGGCTACCTGCTGGGGGCCTGGCTTGGCAATTTAGGGAAGCAGGCATCCAAGCCGCTGAGTAAAACGTAGCTATGACAGAACCGTCTCCAGACACCGCGGCTGTCAGGTCTAGTCCCTGGGAGTCGCTTTTTCTATGGAGCAGTGACATTATGGTACAGAGTTGCAACACGCGCTTACTACCATGCTTGACCAGTCACTTCAGTTTCTAACCCCCGAAGAGTCGGCGCAGGTTGACGGTGCCCTGCTCTCGTCTCCCGAAAAGTTCTTGGCTCGGCTGACTATCTCTACCGCCAAGCTGCTAAGCGTGATCGCCGCCGATGCTCACACTCCCATTGACGCCCTGACGGCAGCGCAGATTACCCAGTGGTTTGAGAAAGATGCCAGGCTCAAGCGCGAGCAGGGGGTCGATGCATCGGTGCTGAAGTGGCAGGCGGAAAATCTAGAGTAAATGTGTAGATGGGTAGGCAAGATTAAGCAATTCACATCATTCACTTACCGACATCACCCCTCCTGCCCGCCCGATCCCACCTGACTTTCTGTAAACTAGAATTGACCATCGCAACACCGTAACTGAGGAAGCAGCACGTCATGGGCTTATTTGATCGCGTTAGCCGAGTGGTTCGCTCTAACTTGAATGCGGCGGTGAGTTCGGCGGAGAATCCAGAAAAAATCCTGGATCAAGCCATCATCGACATGCAGGAAGACCTAGTGCAGATGCGCCAAGCCGTGGCGGGCGCGATCGCCAGCCAGAAGCGGGTGCAGCAGCAGCACGACCGCGCTCAGAGTGAGTCCAATAGCTGGCAGCAGCGGGCTCAGCTAGCGCTGCAAAAGGGCGACGAGGACCTAGCTAAGCAGGCGCTGCTGCGTAAAAAGACCCAGGCTGAAACGGCGAACGCCCTCAAAAATCAGCTTGATTCCCAGAGCACGACCGTAGAACAGCTCAAGCGCAACCTCATTGGGCTAGAGAGCAAGCTGTCTGAGGCCAAAACCAAAAAAGACATGCTCAAGGCTCGGGCCAGCGCGGCTAAGGCCAACGAGCAGCTGCAAAATACCACCAGCAGCCTCAACACCAACAGCTCTATGGCCGCCTTTGAGCGCATGGAAGAAAAAGTGCTGCAAATGGAGGCTACCTCCCAGGCGGCGGCAGAACTGGCTGGGTCGACTTTAGAGAGCCAGTTTGCCGAGCTCGAAGCCGGGGGTGATGTCGATCTAGAGCTAGCGGCGATGAAGGCGCAGCTGTCAGGCGGCACTGTGGACCAGGGTCAGCTACCGGCTGGCCAGGCCAGCGCTCCGGCGGCAGAGTCGTCTGCAGTAGACGCCGAGCTGGAGGAGCTGCGATCGCAGATCGACACGTTCGAGTAGACCGCTCTGATTAAGGTAGGTCGGGTTAGCTCCTTAAGGGCAAAGGCAACACTCAAGGGTTTACCATGCACATTGCGCAGCGAATGAGGCCCCTACAGGCAAACGTGTTTGCCGATATGGATCGCGCTAAGGCCGCCGCTCGGGCGGTGGGCAAGTCGATTATAGATCTATCGCTGGGGTCTTCAGACCTGCCTACCCCGTCCCACGTGATTGAGGCGATCGCGGCTGCTCTGCCCAACCCCAGCACGCACGGCTACTGCCTGTTCTCGGGTACCTACGACTTTCGGAAAGCCGCCGCTCGCTGGTACACCAACAAATTTGGGGTGCCGGTCAATCCTGAAACAGAAGTGCTGCTGCTGATTGGCTCCCAAGAGGGTACGGCCCATCTGCCCTTAGCCGTTCTCGACCCCGGTGACTTCGCCCTGCTGATGGATCCTGGCTATCCTTCCCATGCCGGGGGGGTCTACCTAGCCAGCGGGCAGATTTATCCCATGCCCCTGCTGGCCGAACACGGGTTTCTGCCGCGCTTTGCCGAAATTCCCCCGGCGGTGCTAGAACAGTCGCGGCTGATGGTGCTGAGCTATCCCCACAACCCGACCACTGCAACTGCTTCTCTGAAGTTTTGGCAAGAGGCTGTAGTCTTTTGCCAGCAGCACGATCTCGTGCTGGCCCACGATTTTCCCTACGCCGACGTGACGTTCACGGGCAAACCAGCCGTTTCGGTCCTTCAGGCTGACCCCGACAAAACCTGCTCCATTGAATTTTTCACAATGTCAAAGTCCTACAACATGGGGGGCTTTCGGGTCGGCTATGCGATCGGCAACGCAGGACTCATTACCGCTCTGCGCCAGGTCAAGGCCAGCGTTGATTTTAACCAGTACCCCGGCATTCAGCGCGGGGCGATCGCGGCCCTCACCGGCCCCCAAGACACCGTACAGCAGACAATTACGACTTTTCGCCAGCGGCGAGACGCAGCGGTCGCGGCACTGGCTCGCATCGGCTGGGCCGTGCCGACACCCGAGGCCACGATGTATCTCTGGGCCAGACTACCCGAACCTTGGAGCGACTCTAGAGACTTTTGCCTGCGCTTAGTTGAGCAAACCGGAGTTGCCCTCTCCCCCGGTTTCGGCTTTGGCAAAGCGGGCGAGGGCTACGTGCGCATGGCTCTGGTGCACCCGCCTGAGGTGCTAGAGCAAGCCATCGAGAGGATCGCCCAGTTTTTGCTCTGACCGAAACCAATGGTGAGTCCAGTCAGCTCTGATGACGGTCGGCACCGCATTCTTGTTGTTGAAGACGACACAGCCAACCGACTGTTTTTTACAGACTATCTAACCTTCTCTGGGTTCAACGTGATGGCCGTGCCCCACGGCCTAGATCTCAACTCGCAGCTCAAAGAGTTTCGGCCACACCTGCTGCTGCTCGATCTAGGCCTACCCGAAATCGATGGCTACACCCTAATCGAGCAGGTGCGATCATCGGCCATGTGGCACCAGCTGCCCATTCTGGTTGTGTCAGGCTATGCCTTTGCCGAAGACGAGCGCCGGGCCTTAGCTTTAGGGGCGCAAAGATACCTGATCAAGCCCGTGCAGCTACAGCAGCTTACTAAAGCTATCTACGCTGTTTTACAGCAGCCTGACGCACAGATGCCGCCGTCTCCCTAGCCGCTCAGCCAGCTGTCCTCGCTTTAGCCAGAACGTTGCTCAGCCAAAAACTGCTCTACGTCTCGGCTTAAGCTCTGAACGGCTTCGCCAATATCGACGACGGCATTTTCAATCTGAGACGACACAAGCACGACTGACTGTAGTCGGTTTAAGATGTCTCTGATTTGCTCACGGTAGCGGGTTTCAAACTCTTGCGGGTTCATTTAGGCAGTGCCTTGTGACAGTAACGATTAGGAACAGAGGTAATTTCGGGATGTAAAATTAATCACATCCAAAAGAAGAGGCTTGAGAGTAAAAACCACAAAAATAGCGGGCTACGTCTCAATTTCGATCATGCCCCAGACAAAGCAGAGTAGCAATCTATTCTCAAGACTTACGCACAAACACTGAATCTAAGTAAGCGAATAGGATATTGCTCAAACATCCTATTCGCTTGGAAGAGGTAAACCGCCTCACCTGACGGAATCTTGCCGAGCAGATTTGCCGTTATCCTGGTTAGTACAAAGGTCCAACTCCTAGCATTGCCCGTGACTACGGTTCAGCCCACCACCCTGGTTAACAACCCCGAGCGGCTAGAGACGCGGCTCAAAGAGATCCCCAAAGAGCCGGGGGTCTATTTTATGAAAGACGGCCGCGACCAAATTCTCTACATCGGCAAGTCAAAGTGCCTGCGCACGCGTGTGCGATCGTACTTCCGTGACTTTCATGGCCACATGCCGCGCATTGCGGTAATGGTGATGCAGATTGTCGATATTGAGTTCATCGTCACCGACACCGAGGTCGAAGCCCTAGCCCTAGAAGCCAACTTAATCAAGCAGAACCAGCCTCACTTCAATGTGCTGCTGAAGGATGATAAAAAGTATCCCTACCTCTGCGTCACCTGGTCGGAGGACTATCCCCGCATCTTTATCACCCGCAAGCGACGCAAGAGTCTAAAGGATCGCTACTATGGCCCCTACGTTGACGTGGGCCTGCTGCGCAGCACGCTGAGCCTAGTGAAACGCATTTTTCCGCTGCGGCAGCGGCCCCAGCCGGTGCACCGAGATCGCCCCTGCCTCAACTACGACATTGGCCGCTGTCCGGGAGTCTGCCAAGAGCTAATCTTGCCCGAAGACTACCACAGGACGCTACAGCGAGTAGTGATGGTGTTTCAGGGCCGCACCACTGAGCTGGTGGATATTCTTGAGGCTCAAATGGAGAAGGCCGCAGAAGACCTCAAGTTTGAGCTGGCGGCGCGGCTGCGCGACCAGATTCGCGGCCTGGAACGGCTCTGCGCCGATCAGAAGGTAGCGCTGCCAGACGACACGGTATCGCGGGATGCGATCGCTCTAGCCACCGACGACAAGCACGCCTGCGTGCAGATCTTCCAGGTGCGGGCGGGGCGACTGGTGGGGCGACTGGGCTTTATGGCCGACGCCGAGTCGGGCACGCCAGGGGAGATTCTGCAGCGAGTGCTCGAAGACCACTACCAAACCGTAGAGGCGGTGGAGATTCCGGCAGTCATTCTCTCCCAGCACGAGCTGCCGGAGAGCGAAATCTTGGCAGACTATCTCACCCAGCGCCGCAGCCGCAAAGTGTCGGTGGAGGTGCCCCAGCGCCAGACCAAGGCCGACCTAATTGACATGGTTGAGCGCAACGCTCAGTACGAGCTAGCCCGCACCCAGGCCGCCGCCGATCGCAACATTCAGGCCCTACAGGATCTGGCGATCGCCATCGACCTGCCAGACCTGCCCAAGCGCATCGAGGGTTACGACATTTCTCACATTCAGGGGTCCGATGCCGTTGCCTCCCAGGTAGTGTTTGTCGATGGTATGGCCGCCAAGCAGCACTATCGCCACTACAAAATCAAAACCCCTGAGGTGCGGGCGGGCCACTCCGACGACTTTGCCAGCATGGCCGAAGTGATTCGCCGCCGCTTTCGCCGCTACGCCACTGACCCCAGCAAGCCGCGCCTGGGCAACCCCGACTGGCCCGATCTCGTGATGATTGACGGCGGCAAAGGACAGCTCTCGGCGGTGGTTGAGGTGCTCAAGGAGCTTAACCTGCTCCAGGAGATCAACGTGGTCAGTCTAGCTAAGAAACGAGAAGAAATTTTCTTGCCTGGTGAATCGACGCCGCTGCCCACTGAAGCCGATCAGCCCGGTGTCCAGCTCCTGCGCCGTCTGCGCGACGAGGCCCACCGCTTTGCCGTTAGCTTTCACCGCAAGAAGCGAACGGACAGAATGCGGCGATCGCGCCTCTCCGAAATCCCCGGTCTGGGCCAGCACCGTCAGAAGGAGCTGCTGGCGGCCTTTCGCTCCATCGACTACATTCGCGAGGCTAGCCCCGAGCAGCTGGCGACCGTACCCGGCATTGGCCCTCAGCTAGCCCAGCAGATCTACGAATACTTTCATCCCAAGGTAGAAGACGCGGAGGAGACAGCGTGAAGGTGGGCGGCAAGCACCCACCCTGTCCACCACCTCAGTCGGCCCTACTCACCAGCAGCACCCCTTCACCATCGCGCAGCTCAAAGCTGCGCAGATCCTCCGGCTGTGAGCCCAGGTCCAGCCCCGGCGTGGCCAGGGCTACTCGCCAGTCAGCCATAGTCAGCTGAAGCCAGTCGCTCAAGTTGACGGTCATCGGTGTCCCTCCCATGTGGGTGACCATAACCACCTCCTGGGGCGGGTGATGGTCGGCGGCCTGGGGCTCAATGCGGTAGCCGTAGAAGACGGTGCGCTCGTCGTCGCTGATGCGGTTAAAGCGATCGCGGCCAATCAGGTTCTCGCGCAGCCAGGGGCGCTGCCGCCGAAACTGCCGCAGGTCCATACCAAAATAGCTGCGAGCGGAGTGAGTCTGGTCAAAATAGTGGGCCACGTTGCAGATGTCGTGGCCATCTTCCATAAAAGCCATGGCAAACTGCTTCAGCTTTGCCACATCCAGCGTGGCCAAAAATCGCGGCAGACGGGGCTGATTTGGCTCCTCCAGAGCAGGCACCTCACAAACTACATCTCCAGCTCCATCACCCAGACGGTGCTGACAGATCTGAGCTACTTCCTGCAGGTTATAGTCGGTCTCGACCATCGCCTGCTGCAGAGCCTGAGCAAAGTCCTTGAGCTGCGGCAGAGTCTCAAAGCCGAGAGCCTTGAGCTGAGGAAAGGCGTAGGGCTGAAGGTACAGCTCAGGCTCAATCTCCCAGTCCAGAAAGCCCACTTCCTCAGAAACTACCTTGACTCCGTAGCGATCGTCGGTATTGCGGAAAAAGCCCCAGGGCGTTTCAAGGCTGGCGTTGAGGAAATCCATCGGCAGTCCAGGACTAAAACCGTGGACCCAAAGCAGCGTAGCCGAGTTGTTGTAGGCCCGATTGAGCACCTCGGGTAGCGTATCGCCTAGGTTCCAGTTGATATCCGCGTCGAGATCAACCTGGTTGCCCCGGCGCACGGTATCGTGGTTGCCACAGCCGGTAATCCAGTGATCACCCTGGAAAATCACCTCGCATACCCGTCGCCACTTGCGATCCCAAAACCCTTTCAGGGTGGGGGTGTTGTGGGCAAAAATGAGCGGCCCCCACTGAAACGAGCCGGGCTTAGCATCAATCAGCTCGCGGTAGGTCGACTTTTCTTCCCAGCCCGGCTCAGGCCAGGGGCGACCATCCTCAAAAATGGTAAACATACGCCGCCGATAGCCCTGAATGTCCTGTACTACATCGCTCATGGCTAGCAGATAGACATCATCTTGCTCAACTCGCCCGCTGAGGGGGTTAAAGAAGCGAAAATCTTGTCCGCCATCAACGCGAATGCCGTCGGCCCCGGTGTTAATTTTGCGCCGCTGCATCTCTAGCAAGATGGCGCGCACCTGAGGCAGCTGGTGGTTGAGGTCTTGGCCATACATGTTGGGGCCTTTAAAGAACTGCTGGGTGAGCAGCTCTATGCCCTGGTTGTCGGCGTGGCCATAGACGAGATCATAAACGAGCTGAATCGGACCTGTGGAGAAGGTGTGCAGGGTAGCGATAAACTCGACTATTTCGTCGGGACGCAGGCTGCCCAGCACGGTGGGATTAGTGGCAGCAGAGCCCAGAATAGGTACGTCGTAGCCCCAGTTTTGGCTGTTGGGCTGGCGTAGGGTAACAGTCAGGCCGCTGCTGAAGACTTTGCCTTCTCCATTCTCGAGGCCGCTGTCTTCGACAACGGCAAAGAACTCGTGCTCAATGTTGGCGTCTTCGCGGCGATACTCAATAGTGGGCTCAACCGGCAAAAGCTGCACTGCCTCGTAGCCCGTGTAGGCGGCCTCGGCGGGGGTTAACTCTTCCTCTGCGGCCAGCTTGTCAGAGATGCGGCTGTAGATGCGGGTTAGCCCCTCTAAGCTGCCCTCGGCAGAGGCCGTTTTAACGTGAATTTGCAGAATATTAGTGGGGGCGGGCACGCGCGGAATCTCCGGATCAATGCCGCCCTTGGGGGCAGAGCTGCGGGACAGATAGCCCAGATCGGCGCGCCGCTGATGTAGTCGCCTCAGGTCATATACTTCAGCGGGGGCAAACACCCCGTAGGGCATTGAATAGGCCAGCGAATCGCGAATGTAGTTGAGGCGTCCCTCGGCATCGATGTAGCGCAGCCAGTAGAAGCTCCCGGCGCGATCGCGACTGCCCGGCTTTACCCCGGCCACCACCGCCCAGACAAACTCGCCCTGCTGCATCACCGGCAGGCGATCGCGCTGAAACCGCAGGGTCTGCTGAGGGGCGCGAAAATCTATGGGCTGCAGCGGCGTGAGAATTTCTAGCTCCAGGGTGCGCTCCGACTGAATAATGTCGGCGACTAGAGCTGGAGTCCAAAAACCAAACTCGGTCAGCCCATCACGGCGATAGTGAGCACCCAAG
>JBARUP010000427.1:0-2806 GCA_049645805.1 Nodosilinea sp. | reverse complement strand
GCCCGATACCGAGAAGCGATCGGGGGAGTCTGTGGGTTCAACCCGCAGAGCTACGTTAGTCTCTAGCTCACGCATGAGGCGATCGCGCAGCTGCCGCGAGGTCACAAAGCTGCCTTCCTGGCCCGCGAAGGGGGAGTCGTTGACCACAAAAGTCATCTGCAAAGTAGGTTCGTCTACCTTGATCAGGGGCAGCGCCTGGGGGTTGGTAGGACAGGTAATGGTTTCGCCAATGTTGGCATCGGCAAAGCCAGCTACCGCCACAATGTGCCCCGCCGAGGCCTGCTCAATATCAATGCGCTGCAAGCCGTCAAAGCCCAGCAGCTTGGAGATCTTTGATTTCACCAAGCTGCCGTCTTCTCTGACTAGAGCAGCCTGCTGACCAGCATTGATTACCCCGTTATGAATCTTGCCGATGACGATCCGACCTAAATACTCGGAGTAGTCGAGGGTAGTTACCTGAATTTGCAGAGGCTTTTCAGGATCGCCGACCGGGGGTGGTACGTGGTCAAGGATAGATTCAAACAGAGGCTTCATGTCTAAGCCTTCATCGTCAAGCTGAGTCTTGGCGTAGCCCGCTAGCCCCGATGCAAACAAGTAGGGAAACTCGCACTGATCGTCGTCAGCTCCTAGCTCAATAAAGAGATCTAGCACCTTATCTACGGCCCCGTGGGGGTCAGCCTGGGGACGGTCAATCTTGTTGACGACCACGATTGGGCGTAGCCCCTTCTCTAGCGCTTTTTTGAGCACAAACCGCGTCTGGGGCATCGGGCCTTCGTTAGCGTCTACGATCAAGATGCAGCCGTCGACCATACCCAGCACTCGCTCAACCTCACCGCCAAAGTCGGCGTGTCCTGGAGTGTCGATGATGTTGATTAGCGTCTCTTGGTAGTGAACGGCGGTGTTCTTCGACAGAATAGTGATGCCCCGCTCTCGCTCCAGATCGTTGGAGTCCATAACACAGTCGGGTACATCTTCCCCTTCGCGGAAGATGCCGGACTGCTTCAGCAGGGCATCGACCAGAGTAGTTTTGCCGTGGTCAACGTGAGCAATGATTGCAACGTTGCGAATGGGAAGCGTCATAACTGGGAAAACCTGGGGCGACAACAAGCGGGTGACGAAACTACCCCCGAGCGCCAAACGTTAGGAGGCTCAAGACAAGTTCCGAATAATGCAAAAAGACTTAACAATTGTAGCTCACCAGACAGACCGCTGACAAAAGTGGCGGCGCTAAATTTGGGTCTTCCAATAAGACGCACAAAGGGACGTCAGCTGACGTCCCTTTGTGCCAAGGTCGCTGGGTCGCGTGACAGCGCGACCTTAAGCAGCTGCAATCTTACATGGTCATACCAGCAGCCTGGACTCGTTCGACCTGCTTTTTCTTCAGCACCAGCATGATTTGGGTCAGCATAACTGCGGCCAGGAAGGCAACCAAACCCTTGACGCGGTTGGGGCTTTGCAGCACGATTTCGGCATCTGTCTGGCCAAAGCCGCCCACGTTGGGGTTGCTGGTCAGAGGTTTGCCGGCTTCTACTGCGTCTCCTGTTGCTATCATCAGCTCGGGACCGGCTGGAATCGTTTCGGTCACATCGTCACCGGCCTCGGACCGAATAGTGACAACGTAGCCACCAGCATTCTGGGGCGCAATGTCGGTAACGGTGCCATTGACGGTAGCGTTGTAAACGGTGTTGTTGCTGGCTTGACCGGTGGGATATACCTGCCCCCGACCCCGGTTGCCGCCCACGTGAATCTGGTACTTACCGAAGGAGACAGCCTTATCTTCAGCCGGGTTTGGAGACAGCACCGGAAAGACAATTTCCTGGTACTGTTCGCCGGGCAGGGGGCCAACCAGAACAATGTTCTCCTGGGTGTCGCTGTAGGGGAGGAAATAGGTGCTGCCGACTTCTTCCTTGAGTTCTTCGGACATGCGATCGGGAGGCGCAATCTTAAAGCCCTCGGGCAGAACGACTACAGCGCCCACGTTCAAACCACCGCTGCTGCCGTCGCCCAGCACCTGCTGAGTGTCTAGATCGTAGGGGACTTCAACCTTGAGCTTAAAAACAGAGTCAGGTAGTACGGCCTGGGGCACCTCCACCTTAGTTGCCTTTTCCGCCAGGTGACAGTTGGCACACACAATACGCCCGGTCGCTTCGCGAGGATTAGCGTAGTTTTCTTGGGCCCAAAAGGGGTAAGCTTCGGCGGCTTGAGGGGCAGCCAGCCAGCCTGCAAAGACCATCAAAAGGGCAACGCAGGTAATGGCAAAGGGGCGCAAGCCGTTGATAAATGATGTCAATCTATTCATGCGTTTTAGAACTTGTGTCAACTGGAGTATGTCGTTGCAGGTCACCAAAACTAAGACTAACTAGGTCCACCAGGGAGATTCACCGGTACGGAAGTCGGTTTCAGTCCAGTTGGTTAAGGTTATTTTGTCGTCTTCAGTAACATCGGCGTGAGCCAGGGCCAAAGACAGCGGGGCCGGACCGCGCACCACCTTACCTGTGGCGTCGTACTGGGAGCCGTGGCAAGGACACTTAAACTTATTTTCGCTAGCGTTCCAGGGCACTACACAGCCCAGGTGGGTGCAGATAGAGCTAATGCCGTAGCTCTCGAGGGAGCCACTTTCTTGCACCACGAGATAGGTGGGGTCACCCTTCAGGCCCTGTACTAAGACGCGATCGCCGGGGTTGTGAGTTTCCACAAACTCGCTGGCAACAACATCGTTACCCAACTCGTTCTTGGCAGTGACCCCACCCCCACCGCTGCCGCTAGAGGGAGGAATAAAGTACTTGATGACGGGATAGAGCATGCC
>JBARUP010000426.1:0-7278 GCA_049645805.1 Nodosilinea sp. | reverse complement strand
TCTGAATAATGACAACGCCCGCGAAGCCGCAAAAGAGTCGTTTACATCACCCCCGCCGGTCGTTAAGTCAAACGCTGTGCCCAAGTCAGTTCCGCTCGATCGCAAGCTAGCTGACGGTACAACCGTTCGCCGCTACCGAGGTGTCGTGTACTAAGGCGTCAGCTAACCATGACTGATAGCGGTGAAGCTGCCAAAAAGCTTCACCACTTTTTGCTTGTTACGCGTCGGCTTCAGATGACGGATCGCTGACCTTATCGGCAGTCGATTTCTTGGGGTCTGACCCGCTGCTTGCCTTTGCTGATTTAGTGGTTGATTTGGTTGTGGCTCGAGTCTTTTTAGCACCACCAGACTTGGCGCTGCTAGACTTGGCCGCGGCTTTAGTCGTCTTTTTGGCACCACTAGGCTTGCTCGCCGCCGCAGTTTTAGCGGTACGCGAGGTCGTAGATTTGCCTTTGCCACCCTTGCCCTTCTTAGCTGGGGCTTTGGCGTTAATCCAGCTAACGGCCTCCTCTAGGGAGATGGCATCGAGTTCAGTGCCTTCGGGGACCGAAGCGTTCACCTTGCCGTGCTTAACATAGAGACCATAGGGACCGTTGAACACCGCTATGGGTTCTTGATCGTCAGGGTGCGATCCCAGCTCTTTGAGGGGATCGGCCTTCTTACGGCCTCGACCTGATTTAGGCTGGGCTAGCAGTTCGAGGGCCCGCTCCAGCGTTACCGTGAGCACGTCGTCATCACCCTTTATAGAGCGGTAGTCACGCCCCTCTTTGCCCTGATCGTGAACGATGTAGGGACCAAATCTGCCCTGACCCGCTTTTATGGAAGCGCCTGTGTCTGGGTGAGTGCCCAGCTTGCGAGGCAGCCTCAGCAGCCCTACGGCCATGTCTAGGGTGACGGCTTCGAGCTGAGTCCCTTTGGGTAGAGAGGCCCGTTTAGGGTTAGGGGTATCGTCAGTGGGTTCTCCTAGCTGCACGTAAGGTCCGTAAGGACCAATGCGCATAAAAATCGGCTCCCCAGTATCCGGGTGCAGCCCTAGTTTGTCGGGGCCTTCGACTTTTTGCTTAATAATGCGCTCAATCTGCTCGCCATCTAAATCTGCGGGGGGCACATCCGCTGGTATAGAAGCCTTTACCGATTCTTCGCCAGTGCCGATTTCAACGTAGGGGCCGTAGCGCCCAATCCGAATCTTGGCATCTAGATCATCAAGCAGGACCGTGCGGGCTGCGGTGGGATCGATCTTGGTTTCGCGATCGCTAACTAGGGTTTCTAAACCCTGTTCACCAGAATAAAACGCCCTGAGGTAAGGAAGCCAGTCGACTTCACCAGTGGAGATATCGTCTAGGGTCTGCTCCATGCGGGCGGTGAAGCGCACATCTACCAGGTCGGGGAAATTTTGCTCCAGCAGCTCGGTAACGGCAAAGGCCGTAAAGGTCGGGATCAGGCTGTTGTTAACCAAGCGCACATAGCCGCGATCGATAATGGTGCCGATGACAGTGGCGTAGGTGCTTGGGCGGCCAATACCCTCGCTCTCTAGTACTTTGACTAGAGTGGCTTCAGTGTAGCGAGCGGGAGGTTGGGTCTCGTGGCCGATCGCGTTTAGTTCCGTACAATCCAGGCTATCGCCTGTGACTAAGGCCGGCAGCAGCACCTCCTGATCTTCGATTGCTGCATCAGGGTCATCGGACCCTTCAACGTAGGCCCGAAAGAAACCGGGAAAGTCGATACGCTTGCCGGTGGCCCGAAAGATTGCGTTTTCGACCTCAATAGAGGCCGTAACGTTAGTCTGACGAGCCTCGGCCATCTGACTAGCAACCGTGCGCTTCCAGATCAAGTCGTAAAGAGCTGCCTCACGTCCGCTCAGACCAGTTTCGTTGGGAGTTCTAAAGGTGCTACCGGCAGGGCGAATGGCCTCGTGGGCCTCCTGGGCACCCTTGGATTTAGTAGCGTACTGACGGGGTTTGGGACTGAGGTAGTCGGTGCCATATTTGGTGGTTACACAGGCCCGAGCAGCGGTGATAGCCTGCTCAGATAAGTGTACCGAGTCGGTACGCATATAGGTAATGTAGCCCTGCTCATAGAGGTTCTGAGCAACTCGCATAGTGTCGCGAGCCGACAGCCGCAGCTTGCGGTTCGCCTCCTGCTGCAGCGTAGAGGTGGTGAAGGGAGGAGATGGTTTGCGAGTATTGGGGCGTTCTTCTAGATTGCTAACGGTCCAAGCACCGGCCTGCAAACGAGTTTGCAGCTCATGGGCCTGGGCTTCGTCTAGGAGCACTACCTCGCGTCCGGCAGCGACGCGGCCCGTCGCCTCATCGAAATCGCTGCCGTTGGCTAGACGCGTATTGCCGAGAGAGTACAGCTTGGCCTCAAAGGCGCTTTTATCCTTCAGCAGAGAGGCTTTGAGATCCCAGTAGGAGCCTTTGCGGAAAGCACGGCGCTCCTGTTCTCGCTTGACTACGACCTTTACAGCTACCGATTGCACCCGGCCTGCTGACAGGCCACCGGCAATTTTCTTCCACAGCAAAGGAGAAAGGGTATAGCCCACCAGGCGATCTAGGATGCGGCGGGTCTCTTGGGCGTGGACAAGCTGATCATCAATGTCGCGGCAGCTGCCAAGGGCCTTCTGAATAGCCTCCTGCGTGATCTCGTGAAACACCATGCGCTTAGTCGGCACCTTGGGATTGAGCACCTGCATCAGGTGCCAGCTGATACTTTCGCCTTCGCGGTCTTCGTCTGTGGCCAGAACTAGCTCGTCGGCTTCCTTGAGGGCTGCCTTGAGGATTTTGACGACCTTCTTTTTGTCGCTAGGCACAATGTACAGCGGCTCAAAATCGGCGTCGGGGTTGACCCCAAGCTGAGCCCATTTTTGACCTTTGACACTGGCAGGAATCTCGCTTGCCGATCGCGGAAGGTCGCGCACGTGACCCATAGACGCCTCAACCCTATACCCCGACGGTAGGTAGTTGCGAATCGTCTTGGCCTTGGTAGGAGACTCGACAATGACAAGGGTTGACATAGGGGTGCTGGCGCTTCGGTGATAATCGTTAGCAAAACGTGGCAAGGCTCTTCACTAGTCTACGCAACTCGTCTGGAGCCCTGAAAAATAAAGTCTATGGCGTCTATAGAACTAGCGGACTTAGAGACCGGTTGATCAACACTGTACTGCACACCTACCGAACTGCTTGTGCCCTTAGCGATGAAAACTTGATCATTGGGAACCCGCTAATGAAGCTACCCGCTCAACAACCAATAAATAGATCAGTAACCAATAAATAGACCATTCCGCCAGCTATCGTCCAGTCCTAGCTCAACAAACCGAGTTGGTCAGCAGCGCTAAAGCTCTAGCCGGAACGCTGCGATCGCGCTACCATCGGGCCAGGACTAGGCCATTACAGTCGCCTGAGCGCAATCCTAGCGCCCGGTGCGACAGCTCCCCCTAGTCACTACCCAATTGAGCTGGTACGGTTAGTAGTAATCTCACGGATTAAAGAGAAAAGGTACCCATGGATCTCGTCAACCTCGGGGCGCAGCTCAACGCTGGCACTATCTGGCCGGAGGCCGTTCTGTTGGCTACGATTTTGGTGATTTTGATAGGCGACTTGATCCAAGGACGGTCCTCGTCGGCCTGGACACCCTACGCTGCGATCGCTGGCGGACTGGGAGCTGTCGCTGCCCTAGTCGTGCAGTGGTCAATGACCAATCCCATCAGCTTTTTTGGGGCTTTTAACGCCGACGACTTGAGCATTGTATTTCGCGGCATCATTGCCCTGTCGGCTGTAGCAACGGTACCGATGGCCATCCGCTACGTTGAGCAGTCAGGTACCTCTCTAGCTGAGTTCTTGGTGATCTTGCTCACCGCCACCTTGGGAGGCATGTTTCTCTCGGGGGCCAGCGAGCTGGTCATGATTTTTGTCGCCCTAGAGACCCTCAGTATTTCGTCTTACCTGCTGACTGGCTACATGAAGCGCGATCCCCGCTCCAATGAGGCGGCGCTTAAGTACCTGCTGATTGGAGCCGCCAGTTCGGCCATTTTTCTCTACGGCTCATCGCTGCTCTACGGGCTGTCGGGGGGAGAAACCCGGCTGAGCGCGATCGCCACCAGTATTGTCAGTGACGGTAGCGATGCCCCCATTGGTTTAGTAGTAGCGCTGGTGTTCGTGATTGCCGGTATC
Organism: Nodosilinea sp.; assembly: GCA_049645805.1. Lineage (GTDB taxonomy): Bacteria > Cyanobacteriota > Cyanobacteriia > Phormidesmidales > Phormidesmidaceae > Nodosilinea. The sequence continues at coordinate 3,109 of JBARUP010000426.1, read as the reverse complement.
GCCTTTAAGATTGCTGCTGTCCCTTTTCACCAGTGGACTCCTGACGTGTATGAGGGTTCGCCTACCCCAGTGGTAGCGTTCCTGTCAGTAGGTTCTAAGACCGCCGGTTTTGCCTTAGCTATTCGTCTTTTAGTCACGGCCTTTCCGCTGGTGTCGGAGCAGTGGCACTTTGTATTTACCGCCCTGGCGATTTTGAGCATGGTGCTAGGCAACGTAGTGGCTCTGGCCCAAACCAGCATGAAGCGCCTGCTGGCCTATTCCTCCATTGGTCAGGCCGGGTTCTTGATGATTGGTCTGGTCGTGGGCACCGATGCTGGCTATGCCAGCATGATCTACTACCTGCTCATCTATTTGTTTATGAACCTAGGCGGCTTTACCTGCGTAATCTTGTTCACGCTGCGCACGGGTACCGACCAAATTAGTGAGTACGCTGGGCTGTATCAAAAAGATCCTCTCCTCACCCTCAGCCTTAGCATTTGCCTACTGTCGCTGGGAGGCATTCCGCCTATGGCCGGATTCTTTGGCAAAATCTACATTTTTTGGGCGGGTTGGCAAGCAGGAGCCTACGGACTGGTGCTGGTCGGCTTGGTTACCAGCGTGATCTCTATTTACTACTACATCCGCGTCATCAAGATGATGGTGGTTAAAGAGCCTCAGGAAATGTCTGACTCCGTTAAAGGCTACCCCGCTATTCGCTGGGATCTGCCCGGTCTACGCCCTATGCAGGTGAGCCTTATCCTGGCGGTAGTGGCTACCTCGCTGGCCGGGATTCTGTCAAATCCTCTCTTTACGATTGCCAACAACGCTGTTACTCAAACACCAATGCTGCAGCCGGTGCCTCAGGTAGCGGTTACTCCCGCTAGCGATAGCGTGGGACCCTCGCTCTAACCTTTCTTCCTAATAACCCTACTTAACTGCGCTAGAGCCGTTAGGTAGGGTTAGGGTAGCTAGCCTCTACTGGAGGCGTTGAGTCAATCAGGGATTTTGCCTTGTGCGGCTCAGGGTAGGCAGCTAGAGGCAGCAGGACGCGGCTGTGAGTACGGCCATCGTCAAGGGTAGAGAAACTAATCTCGCCCCCCAGCTGGTCGATCAGCATTTTGCAGATAGCTAGGTGTAATCCTGGAGGAGAATCTAAGGCCGAGGGTGCTAGCACGTCTGGCGGCTGGTTCTGTCCCAGTTCTTCTAGCAGGCGAGGTGGGCATTGTCCATCATCAGTAACTGAAAGCTCGACCCAGTCGAGGTTGAGCACCCGGCACCAGATGTCGATGCGCCCCCCTACTGGCGAGCGTTTGCAGGCTGCCTCCAGCACCTCGTAAAGGATCAGCTCAAGCTTGAGCATGTCGCCCCCCAGCACCACGTTGCTCTCGTTGTGTACCTTGGACCAGAGCTGGCGGGCTTCAAGGATAGGATTAACTCGGTCTATCAGCCGATTAAGTAAGCTAATTAGCGGCATGGTCTGATGCTGGCGGTGGAGCTGCCAGCGCTCGCCCACCAAAACCTCTTCGGCGTTCTCCACAACGGCAGCGGTCTGGTCATGAAGCATCTGTAGCTCACCTGCGATCGCGGTGTCTTTGGCCTGTAGATGGGCTAGATCCTGAGTTAGTTTGCCTAACATGCGGTAAAGATCTTCGAGCCGGTGGTGCTTATACCAGTTCAAATTTTCAAGCTCCTGACGCTGCTGGGTCAGCATTGTCGTCATGGCAAGGTGGCGACGAGACCAGGCTAGCTGGCTCGTCAGCAGCTTAAAGATGGTGGAGTGGTGACTGGCCCACTGGCGATGGGGCGGCGATACCGCCACGGCGATACCCGCTACCACATGGGATGGGGCCGTTCTTAGGGCGGTGATTAAGAGGCGGCTGCCCTCCGCTGCTCTAAACCAGGCTTTGGTTTCAGCCGGTAGTTCATCGACGCCAAGGGGCAGCATGCCATCGGTTTGCAGCGCCCAGTTAATCAAAGCATCAGACCCTACCGGAATCGGATAATGGGTATCGGCGCTCACGCTAGTATCCTGACTCACCATCTGCGTCACGGCGGCAGTAGCACTACCTGGCTGCCAGCTAACTAGCATCACAGCCGACCCGTGCAGCAGCTGCATAACATGCTGGAGGGTAACCTGCTCGAGCTGATCGGGGTGCAGCCCCTTGTGAAGTGCCTGTAGGCCCCACTGAATCGATTCGTAGATGTGCTGCTGCTGCTTGAGCTGCCGCTGCAGCTGCCACTGGTGCAAAATCACGCCGATCTGGCGCGCCACGCCCTCGAACAGCGCCTGCTCTGTGGTCGTCCACTGGCGGCTGATGCCGTCGCAGATCAGTACTATGCCTTCAGGGGCGTTGCTGGGGGCTACATTGCCGACCAGCACCGCCTGGGCACCGAGGTCGAGCAGATGGGGTCGCCAGGCCATCAGCTTAAGCTCGTGGGTAAGATTGTCAATGCTGATGGGCGACGGGCTAAGCTCTAGCATTTGCCAATCGACGTCGTCGAGGCAGGGCCACAGCAGGGGCACGCCGCGCGGGCGATTAGCCTGGCTTTGAAAACAGAGGTCGTAACCGTTGCGATCGGGGTTGAATAGCAGCACAAAAAACTGCTGAATGCCTAGCCGGTCTTGCAGGACTGTAAAGCAGGTTTGTAAGGTATTGTGCCAGTCAACGTCGCCGTGAATACCCTGAATGACGCCAGTGGTAAGGTGCTGGTCGAGCTCGCTTTGGCGTCCGGTCTCTTTAGCAACAGCGGTGGGTAGCGCCACGCCGAGCAGCTGGGCCGTGCCAATTAGAAACTGTTTTTCGGACTCTTCCCAAATGCGAGGAACGGTACCTTCAACAGACACAAACCCTATCAGGTCACCCTGACGGCTAATTGGGGCAATCATTAGGGATTGGGCCTGGAGCTGCTTCATCAGGCGATCAGAGACAATGGTTTTGAGCGCACCTCGGCTTTCACCGACTACTACTAGCTGCTGGTTGCCTAGCGCCTGGTAGAGGCCCCGTACCTCGTCGACAGCAATGCGCAGCGAGCGATCGTCACCGGGGGTAGCAGAACGGGTGGTTGAGCTTGGCGTGCGCTGCCAGAAATAATTGCCCTTGGGCTCGAACCAAAATACGCGGGTGCGATG
>JBARUP010000425.1:0-2360 GCA_049645805.1 Nodosilinea sp. | reverse complement strand
GGGTGGAGGCATCTTCACGGATCGTCAAGAATAAAATAGGCAAGTGATGCCACCGATCGTCTGCGCGTAGAACCTGGCACAGCTCTAATCCGTTCGCTTCAGGCATTTCCACATCTAGCACCAGCAGATGCGGCTGTACTCGTTCTAGAGTGTCCCAAAGCTGAGCCGGATCGGCCAGGGTAGTAAGCCGCATTCCCCATGCCGATAGGAGAGACTGAAGCAGCGTCAGCACCTGAATATCATCATCAAGCGCCACAACGCTAACCGCAGCGTCTGCCCGCAGGGTTTGTTGCACAGCCTCAATGATGTGGCGGGCAGGAGTTGAGACGGGTAGCAGCCGGTCGACTCCCTGCTGCACTAGATAAAGCCGCTGCTGAAAATCGTGGCTATCGGTCATGACCAAGACCAGAATTTCACTAGAGTGATGGTTTATTGCCTCTAACAGCTCTAGCCCCACCGAAAAGCATGAGTCATCTATGTACAACAGAGCAACCGCTGGCGGTTGAGCCCTCAGCATCGCGTGGGCCTGACTCAGGCTGGCGGCCATCATAATATGAATGCCTACCGCAGCAGCTTCAGCTGAGATCGGCTGCATTAGGGAGTCGTCTGCTCCTGCAACAAGAAGCTGGGCCATACCCACGAGCGGTCTTTCAACCCCACTATCGCGAGTTTCTCCAGATAAGTGCTGGCGCAGACGCTTTACCAGCTGCGCTACCTGTTCGGTTTGATGACTCGCTAAGGGCAGCGCGAGTAGAAAAATCTGCTCTAGCTCGCGAGCAATCCGCGATCCTTCTGCAAAGCCATAGCAGCCGAGCGACCCGGCTAATTTGTGGGCCTGCGATTGGCCAACCTGCTGTAAATCGGCGCTCAGCTGTCCTTCATTCATCGCCGCTGCCGCTGCTTCTAGCACGCGTAATCGCTCCTGCACCGTGTCTTGTTGCCTCTCCCACACCTGCGCTACCGCTGCTTTTACCTCCGCTGGCGACGGCTGGCGGACGCCTGAAGCAGAATTGACCTGCGCCTGCGGTGCCTCCGAGTCGAGCGAATAAAGCCTGTATCCAATACCGTAGACCGTTTTAACAATGCCTTTTGGTGCCCCACTCGCCTTGAGCTTTTGTCGCAGCCCTTTGATGTGGGTTCTGACTGCGTCACCACTGGGCGGATCTTCAAAAGACCAGATGGCTGTAATGATGGCGTCGATGCTGAATACCTGAGTCGGGCGACGCAGAAAGAGTTCTAGCAGCGCATACTCCTTCGGTGTGGTGTGGAGCTGGTAGCTATCGTAAAACACCTCGAAGGTGCTTGGGTTTAGGCTCAAACCTCCCCACCTTAGCTCGGAAGTCGCCTCAGGGCCGTCTCGGCGCAGAAGGGCTCGAATGCGTGCGCACAGCTCCTCGAAGTCAAAGGGCTTAACGACGTAGTCATCGGCTCCAGCGTCTAGCGCCTGTACTTTATCTGCGCTGTTGCCTTTGGCCGTAAGCATCAGTACCGGAGCCGTGATGCCCTGCTGGCGAAACCGCTGGCACAGTGAGCTACCCTCGGCATCGGGAAGCAGCCAGTCTAAGACAATTAAGTCGTAGGAGAAGAGAGCTAAAAATTCCTGCGCTGTTTCCCCATCTGGCGCTATGTCAACAGCGTAGCGCTGTCTGACTAGGCTCTCAGCCAGAAGCTCTACTAGGACGTCGTCATCATCAATCAGCAAGATGCGCATTGCTCAACCATGATAATGACTCGGTAACGGGGCATCAGGAGTTTTGGCCTAGCTTTCTTACCTTATGCTGTTATTCCGCAAATAATTTGGGGCCTGGTACTGCCCAGGCCCTATGTTAAAGTCACCGCTAGCTAGCAGCGCTGCCGATCGCTCCTTTTAGCGCGGCAATCCCTTGCTCAACGCTGGCCCACAGGCCCATGTCGGGTTCTTGACCGGCCATCTCGCGGGTGCCAACAAAGTAAAGCACGCCTTTTAGGACTTCCTGGTGAGCCCGGTTTTCAAAGTTAACTTTGTTAAGGGGTTCCATGGCGTCCTGAAGCTCATCGCTTAGGGACTGGGCTACCTTGTGCAGCACCAAACCCGTCATGGTCTGCTGGTGCTTCAGCAATTCAAGCTGGAAAAACTTGTCGTACAGCGTTAGCTCTGAACCGCTCATCATGCTGCCAACGGCTTTAGCATGCTTTTGAGTGATGTCGCGAGGCTCTGGGGCCGTACCCAGTTTTGTAACAGCTTCTTCAATGGTGATGAGGTTTTCGCGATCGCTCTTCAGCATTCCTTCAAGGCGCTCACGAATGGTGTAATCGCTGGTTGATGCCATCATCGTTTGATCGCTATCAATCAAAACCATCTGAAAAAGCTTCAGGTCGGC
>JBARUP010000424.1:0-14828 GCA_049645805.1 Nodosilinea sp. | reverse complement strand
CAGCGGAGATTTATCCTTAGCCTGGCGCACCCTCGAGGCCTACACCCAGCAGCATCCCTGGGTGCTGGTCGAGGGGCTGGGGGGGCTGGGGTCGCCCGTAACTTACGAGCTTACGATCGCCGATTTGGCGGCGGCCTGGCACCTGAGTGTGGTGCTGGTGGTACCCGTGAGGCTAGGCGCGATCGGTCAAGCGGTGGCTAACGTAGCGCTAGCCCGCCAAAGCGACATTGACCTGCGCGGTATTGTGCTCAACTGCACCCAACCCTGCAGCGACAGCGACGCTGCTCGCTGGGCACCTGCCGACTTAATGACACAGCTAACCCAAGTTCCGGTGCTGGGTACTCTGCCCTACTTGCCTAGCCCCGAATCAGCTGAGGCCCTGGCGGCGGCGGCGGCAGCCCTTGACCTGGAGGCTCTAGCTCCTGCCCCTAAGCTGAAGGCAGCAAGGCGGGATGGGTAAGGGCACGACTAGTCCGCTGCACCACAAATCACTGAATTTTTACCACATTCAGTCAAAATCGGTAGGCTGGTCGGGGCTTTGCCAAAAGTCAAACAAGCGCTGGATTTGGCTGAGGCTGTTGCGGCCCGCCGACAGCGGTGGAATGGCGTCGGGGCCGAAGAAATTAACGGCGGTGGTTTTGTAGCTGGAGGTCGGCTGTCCGCCTGTAATCTCGCATCGAAAGAACAGCTTGTAGTGGTGTAGGGCCGGGGGGTGGCCGTGGCGCGGACTGGCGCGATTGTGTACAGCTAGCAGCCGCGTCGCGCGAGTGGTGTAGCCCGACTCTTCAAAAATCTCGCGCTCAATCGCTCGGCTGGGCGAGTCACCGATGTCGGCCCAGCCGCTGGGCAGAGCCCATCGGCAATCGGAACTTCCCGGCACCATAAGCAGCTTGCCGTCGCCAAATACCCCCCCGTACATCAACTTTAGGGGTGGCGTGCCCCGCATCCTGCTGGATTGGATCGGTGATGGGCTGAGGGTCAGCCGTCGCGATCGCACCCAGCATGGCAGCGGCGATCGCCTATATCTACCTATAGTGCTCTTCGTCAAAGGGATGGTTTGTGTAATACAGCCCGGTATGAACAATGCACTAAAGCTGTTGAATCCAGCCTAGCCATGGTGAGGTTATAGCAGTGTTGATAGGGGGTAAGAGACTATATCTACCAAATCGGGTTTACAAACCGTTCCGTCACGCTTCAAAGAGCTGTTTAAGACTGATAAATTGAAGGCAAAACCAACTAGTTCATCGGTACTTAATGGCTGTGATCATTAAAACTTTCTAATAAAACCAAAGGTAAAATATTAGGAATTATTCCGCTAGCGGTAGCGCACCCCCTTAGGGATCAATCAGAAACAGCCTGAAATGCAAGCGGGCTGCGGCAATTTGATGAGTATTTCTACTGCATCGTCAAGATACTTGAGGCCTAGCAGAGTGTTTATAAAACTTAAGTTAATCTTTCTCTGACAACAAAAAAATGTGTATAAGGTTTCAAATGAACCAGAAATCAAGGAATTTTCGGGTGGCACTAAGATTCTGGGTTCTTTAGAAGACAGTTTTGCTAGGGGTGTAGGGTAACAAAGCCTCAAATTACTTAATAAAATTCTCATGAATGCAATGATAGGATTTTCCTAAGTCAGTCATAAGCTTTGCTTTATCAACTGCTGGTCGCTATTTTCTGGAGAGCATTAGTCATGTCTACTAACCCCGTTGGAATCAAGCCCGAGACTCGGAATCACAAGGGATTTTTTGTGCAAGACGTCGATTATGAATTAGTCAGCATTGAAGCTTCAGGGTGGGCTTTGATCTGCGTAGATGACGCCGTTTGCCACTACGTTGATCCCGACAATCTGCTGGTTCAGAACCTCGAAGCTTAGGATAATGCGAGCCAGCTACCGGAATTAGCCCAGATCATAGTTTGTGTTAATCCGTAATAAACCTCCTTAAGGCTTAGCTTAAAGGCTGAGCCGAGGGATAATCCAGTCTTCTTGGTAGGCTGCTCTTGGTTTGAGCAGCCTATTTCTGTAGGATTAGAACTAAAGGCGACCATAGAGGACAGTAGTGGCTGCCTGAAGCCTAGCTTTTCTCTACGCTATACCTAGCGGCAGCGACATCTGCCACCGCCAACCCACTTAACCAACGCGCCCATGAAAATGTCTGTTACACAACGTCTGTCTAGTCTAATTAGTTGGGTGCTCGTGGTCGATCTGGGGTTGGTATTACTCAGCCTTGGCTGGTTTTTGCTGGCCGTGCTGGGCCGCAGCATGAACTTAGATCTAGGTCTTGAGCTTTGGTATTCGCTGTGGAATCCGCTGATTTTGCCCGCTCTTAGCGTACTAATGGCAGGGGCAATCGCCAGCGGCATTGTCGGTTGGGTAGGACGACGGCTCAATACAGACCCTTCTTAGCTAATTCGTCCTAAAATTTGTTCAGCTCATCAACTACGTCAGGGCGCTACCACAGGCGCTGAGTCCGGGTATACCAGCGCAGCAGCACCCGCGCTAGCTGCTCGCTGTGATGGATTACGGTTAAATTTTCGCGCTCCTCCATCACGTTGGCGGCAATAATGCGGCGACCCGAGTCAAGAATGGCAGTGCGATCGAGTAGTACTGGCCCTACTCCCGCCTGGGCATAGTGGCTAATGACGGCATCGGAGGGCATAACCTTCTGTACAAGTACCGCATCAAATAGATAGCAGCCACAGGCCGAGTCAATCGCTCGAATGTGGTCAGACACCGAGAATCCGTCGGTTTCACCCGGCTCGGTCATAATGTTGCACACGTAGATGCGAGGTACCTGCCTTGCCGCGATCGCTTTTACCAGGTCAGGTACCAGCAGATTGGGAATAATGCTGGTGTAAAGACTGCCGGGGCCGATCACAATGTAGTCAGCCTCTTCGATCGCCTTGACGGCCTTGGGCAGCGGCGGTGGGTTAGGGGGCAAGCAGCCAATGTGCACGATACGGCCCCGCGCCTCGGTGATCTTTGACTCACCGACAATGCGGCGACCATCGTCTAGCTCGGCCCACAGCTGCACATCTACTGAGGTTGAGGGCAGCACCTGACCCCGCACCGCCAGCACCTTAGAGCTAGCGGCAATAGCCTGTTCCAGGTCGCCTGTGATCTCGTTCATAACGGTCAAGAACAGGTTGCCGAAGCTGTGGCCTACTAGTCCGGTACCTGTCTTAAATCGGTACTGGAATAGTTCGGTAAGCAGCTTTTCTTCGTCAGCTAAGGCCGCTAGGCAGTTACGAATATCTCCGGGCGGCAGCACTCCCATTTCTCGCCGCAGCCGCCCCGATGACCCGCCGTCATCGGCCACAGTAACAATGGCGGTAATGTTGGAGCTGTACCGCTTCATGCCGCGCAGCAGGTTAGACAATCCGGTGCCCCCACCAACCACCACAATTTTCGGTCCTCGAGACAGCCGCCGCTGCGTGAGAAGAGCATCTAGCAGCTCTTCCTCATTCCCCGGAATCAGTACATCGGTGATGGCTCCCAGGGTGCGGCTCTGACCCCAAAGAATTAGACCGAGACCCAGCAAAATTCCCAGCGGACCGCTGACGTAGTTCGGAACGTAGGTGGTAAACGCCCGCAGCGCAGCGCCCACTAGCTGCCCCGTGTAAAATACCGGCGTTAGCTTTAGCCAAATCATGACGCCTATGCCTGCCAGCACCACCCCGATCATGCTGAGCAATAGCCACCGCTTGACCAGGAGCCCCGGTGCCAGCCACCACAGGAGCCGATGCACTCGCCGGGGCGGAGCCAGGGTTAGGGTTTCGCGCTTGACCTGACGAAGTAGTCGGGTCAAAGCTCTATAGGAGGACTTAAGAAACATGGGAGGAGGTCGATAGCGTGCTAACCAATCCAAGCGGCGAGTTAGAGCACGCGTTTGCTGTACCCTTTGCCATTGAGCTGCCTGAACAGGACTGAAATTTGGCTAACGCTAAGGCCCCTCCCCCGCGGTACGGCGGAAACATCTGTAGGGTGTTTCATACCGCCTCTGATAGGATTGAGCACTAGCGCCTTCGATTTTAGCGGCTATTTGATACAGTCAAGGCATGGATATGCCCCTAGCACTATTGAGCCTTGGTAAAGTCGCCCCCTCAAGCCATCGGAACAAGGAAGCCGAAGGGTTGGGCGTATATGGGTACACACATCGGTAAGGCCTATGCCCGACGTCCACGACCACAGCCCCGGCACCGACCAGTATTCGGCATCCTTGTTGGGAGGATCAGGTCAGCCCAGCCCTAGCCTCGGTGGCGATGACGACGGGGAGGTATTGCTAGAACTGCGGGGTATTTCTAAGCGGTTCGGCAACAACCAAGTGCTCGATGACATTGACCTGACGCTATATCGGGGTGAGGCAGTGGCTATTATCGGCCCTTCTGGTACCGGAAAATCAACGATCTTAAGAATTATTGCCGGGTTGCTTTCCCCCGACCAGGGAGAAATTTACGTACAGGGGCGCAGGCGAGAGGGGCTGATTGAAGATAATACAGACCCGCTCGGCATCGGGATGGTGTTTCAGCAGGCCGCCCTGTTTGACTCACTCACCGTAGAGGAGAATGTAGGCTTTCTGCTTTACCAGCACTCCAGCCTGCCCGCTGACCAGATTCGCCAAATCGTGGATGAGGTGCTTGACATGGTAGGGCTACCGGGTACTGGTAAGAGCTACCCAGCTGAGCTTTCAGGGGGAATGCGCAAGCGAGTTAGTTTCGCTAGGGCAATCGTGTCGAACCCTGAAAATCCTCAGGATCGACCAGACATGCTGCTGTACGACGAGCCGACTGCGGGCCTCGACCCAATCGCCTCTACGGTTATCGAAGATCTGATTCGGGCGATTAAGAGCAGCAACGGCTGCAGCTCTTATCTGATCGTTACCCACCAAGACAGTACTATTCGCCGCACCGCCGACCGAATAATTTTTCTGCACCGGGGCAGTATTCAGTGGCAGGGAGCAGTGACAGAGGTCGATGAAACCGACAACCCGTTTGTGCAGCAGTTCTTTAGCGGCCGGGTTGAGGGACCAATTCAGATGGTGCAGTAGCAGCGGGCTACAGCGCTGCCCACCTCGATCTATCGTTAGTCTAGGAAAGTTGGGAGTGACTTAGTAGAGAATAGGGTTGGAAGCAAACCAGTTCAGTGGTTGGGGTAAGAGGCACCATGCGGGCAAGGGCAATTCGAGAAGGGTCGGTGGGGCTGCTAATCCTGATTGCGGTGGGGTTGTTTGGCGGGCTGGTGGTGTGGCTACGCGGCCTCAACCCCGGCAGGCGCAGCTACCAAGCAACTTTTGTATTTGCCGACACTTTGGGTATGCAGGCGGGGACTAACGTGCGCTATCGGGGAGTACCAGTGGGGCAGGTGCTTAGCATTACCCCCAAGACCGATGCCGTCAGCGTGCTGGTGGAGATTAGCGATCGCGAGCTGCGCATCCCGCAAGACTCCGAGATTTTGGTGAACCAGTCGGGGCTGATTGGCGACACTACCATCGACATTACTCCTCAGCGATCGCTGAACTCGTCAGAGCTGGCCTTCACTGCCCTCGACGACGACTGCCCCAATACGATTGTCTGCGACGGCGATCGCCTAGCGGGCGGCGTTGGGGCTAGCTACGAATCGCTGATTCGCTCGGCGGAGGAACTAGCCGACGTCTTTGCTGATCCAGAGCTGGTTCAAAACCTGAAGGTTACCCTCGAAAACACGTCTTCCCTGACTGAGAGCGCCACCCTGCTGACGTCGGAGCTGACTGTTTTGTCGCAGCAGCTACAGGCAGACCTAGGGCCGCTAGTGGCCTCGGCCAGCCGCGCCACTGATAAAGTTGGCAATGCGGCGGCGGCGTTTGAAGTGACTGGCACAGAACTCAATCGTTTGGTCGTGACAAACCAGGGCACCCTCGTCACAACCCTCGACAGCATCGGTCGCAGCGCCACTAACCTGGAGGCTATTACCACCACGCTTAGGCCGGCCATTCAAGACGGCGAGTTTTTAGCTAACCTCGATCGTCTCTCCGCCGACGCTTCCCTGGCTGCTACCAACCTGCGTTCCATTACAGATGCCTTTAGCAGCCCCACTAACTTGATCATGCTGCAGCAAACTCTAGACTCAGCCCGCAGCGTGTTTCAAAGTGCCCACAAGGTCATCGCTGATGTGGACGAGCTCACGGGCGATCCGGAGATTCGCCGCAATCTGCGCGACCTTATCAACGGCCTCAGCGGTTTGGTTTCGCTGACGCATCAGCTAGAGCAGTCCGGGCGAGTGGCTCAGTCGCTAGCTCCTACGGCTGGAGAACAGGTAGAGCGAGTTACTTTTACACCTGTGCCTGCCGACAGCGGTGGAACTGCCCCAGACTCGCTGGTGATTACCCATCAGGGGCAAACTTACGAAATCAACGTGCACTCCATTCAGTCTCGTTAGGCACCTGCTGTTTACTGATGCTCCGTTTACTATGACCCAGTCTCGCGATCGCACCCAAGACAACGACTTCTTTCAGTTTGAGGCCGACTTTGTAGAGTCACTGCGCTGCATTCCTATGCAGGTGCGCCTCAAGCTCGATACCTGTGGTGTCAAGCTAAAGCTAGACCACTGGCACCGGTTTAGCGCGGGCGAGCGAGAGCGCTTGACCCAGCTGCCCTGCAACGATGGCGTTTCGGCAGCGGCCTACACCGACTATGTGCAGAGCCTGGTGCAGCGCCTGCAGGGTGCCCCAGCCTCTACCCTAAGCGTAGAACCACACCCTTCCTGGCACAATAGCGAGACGATTCCTGCCGAGGTGCAGACCCAGGCTGAGACCCTTGGCACAGGCCTCAGTCTAGAGCAGTGGCGATCGCTGCGCCCCCTTCAGCGCTTTGCCCTCCTCAAGCTCAGTCGCTCCAGCCACGAAAACCGCAACTTTTACCCAGCCCTTAAAGAATTTGGGCTTATCCCATCGCAGAAGTAGAGAGTTGCCCTGGTGCTTCACCCCGTGGTTAGTCCCCAGAGGGAAATCAGCCTACGGGCAACCGCTGCTAGCAGCCTGGGTATCGAGACCTGCGCTTCATTAACCCAAGCTAGGATTAGTAGCAGCCTAGAGCAGACGAGCGAGGCATCACACTAAGCTCTATCACTGTGGCTGGTACGCTCAGAACCATAGCGTCGTCCTGCGAAGACAGGGGCGACATGTCGGCGTACAGCTGTTCTGCAAGAGCTACCCGTGAGAGTATCCCAACCTTTCTGGCTCTAGATATGAGTAAACATTTTCTCTATCTGTACAATCGAAAACGATTATTAACATTCCCAAATATCTATGTTAAATACTCCTGGAATAATATTTAGGACTTGACAGTTAAGGGCTTAACCTTTGCAACTTCTGGCCTATTTTGGCACAAAAATCAGGAGCAAGGATATAAAAATGAAGCACGCTCTGGGGTGTAGCTGCATGTACTTTAACTCATTATTTGAATCGGCAAAAAGCCGTGGTACCCATGCTTTTGCTTTGTCGTCACACAGCTTTCACATTTGAGTCTTGTGGTCAAATATGGCTGGATTCTAGCCGAACAATTAACACCTATAAAACAAAGCTGCACAAATGAAAAACCACTACACCTGGAATACTATGGCTTTGGTGAAATGGCTCAGGCGGGAATTTAAGCACTTCGACAAAACAGACTTAGAAGCTAAATTGCAGATACCAGGATCTACCATTGTGTCCTGGCTGAATGAGGTCTCGCCATCAATAACGCTAGGCCATATTAGGGCGATCGCCCGGTATAGAGGCTGGAGCCTAAGCCAAGCTATCGTATGGCTCGAGCTGAAATCTGCCCACATCGAAGAACTCTTTGGCCAAGACGACTCAAGAGTTGTATAGGCAGACAGCCATATCGCTTAGTCATAAAGTTGTCACATTTAGACACTATGGTCAGAGGTGGCTGGTTCTCTAGCCAAACACGCGACAATTACAAACGGGTTTGTGCATTATGCAAAGTTACTATCCTTGGAATACCAGGGTACTAGTAGAGTGGCTCAAACTAGAGCATCAACACCATGGTAGAGAGTACATAGAAGCTAGACTAGACGTGCCAAGGCATGTTGTGAATTCATGGCTGAGGGAGTCTTCACCTGTTATCACGCTCGGTCAGATCCGCGCGATTGCTCACTTCAGGGGCTGGAGTTTAAAGCAAACAACTGACTGGCTCGAACTTCGGCCTGCCCACGTTCAAGAGCTCACGAATCAAGATGTTCCTGAAGGCTCAGGGAGTACTGCTAGGAAAAGCTTTTCTATGTAGCACCGCTAAGTCACCAGCCAATTAATACTAAACTGATTTCGTAACCCCTGCGCAAGACAGGAATCTTCTAGGGGCATTGCGCTGCAATGCCCCTAGAAACTGGGGATAGATGAACAGGATTTAGATAATTTCCGAGAAAGATACCCTTATGGAGGGGAGCAGGGCCTGCGCCCTTGAGAGGAATCAAAATTCTCGGGTATTTTCGTTTCTAGAATTGTCCTTACGATTAGCGCTTTTATAGTGTAGGGCGAGGGGTGCAAAGCTAATCCCGCTAGACGAGGGCTGTCGCCAGGGGCGACAGCCCTTGTGTTACAAATAACCGGATGCCTACTTCAAAGCTTGAGCCTGTTCTAAAATAGCCAGTAGTTCTAACACAACGCCGTTTGTCCAGCCGAAGCCGACCTGGTTGGTGCCATAGCCAAACTCAATGTCGTCTTCTACCTCGCCGGTACAGGTTTCGATATTGTATTTCTCAAGCAGTACGCCGCAGCGCTCAAAATCTTTGACGATTAGGGCGACAAAATTTTCTGCTAGACGAAGCGCTTCATCTTCGTAGCCATAGCGCATTAGCCCTTTGACAGCAAAATACTGAAAAGGTGCCCAGCCAAAGGGCGCATCCCACTGATTGCCCGAGACAACGTTGCTGGTTCTTAAGCCTCCTGGGGCCTCAAACCGAGAGAGCCCGTCAACTAATCCCTTGGCCTGCTCTGGAGAAGCAACACCCCCCCAGAGAGCATAAAACGCGGTAGCAAATTCGTAGCGGCAGTGGCAGCTTGTTTTGAAGTTGTAATCCATGTAAAAACCGCTTTCTTCGCTCCACAAATACCGATCAATCAGTCCCCTGCGGTGTTCAGCGCGGCTTCGCCACTGCTCAGCTAGATCAGCGTGGCCTAGAATGTCGTGAATTTGCGCTAGGTCTTGCTCGGTCTGATAGAGCAACACGTTCAGACAGACCGGCGCGTGGTGAATGATATCGACGCTAAAGGGGCCAAAGCGGTTGCTCGTGTCAAGGCCCGACTCTCGCATGGCGCGATCGCCTTTATAAAACAGCTCGGTTAGCTCGTCTTTTTCGCGGTCGTAGTAGAGCGACACATCGTAGTCGTCAATGGTGTGGTCGCGGTAGTAATCTTTGACGCGTTCAAAGTGGGAGCGACCCTCTTCATCCACCTCTGAATACAAAACCTCGGGGGCTGGCCCACCCGCGACGGAAAAATATCGAGATAGCCCGGTTGCCTGATTCAGATGAGTTGGTACAACCCAGTAGTAGTAGTAGCTTTCGATCTGGGGCAGAGCGTTGAATAGCCAGTCGGCATCCTGGCCGTACTCATACCACTCCAGCACCATACGAGACAGCAGGGGCGGCTGCGATCGATTGAGGTAGTAGGTGCGGTTGGCATTGAGTACTGTACCGTAGTGCTTAACCTCATAAAGCTGCTGGTCGATCACGCTTTTGGCTAAGTCATATTTTTGATCACGCAGCAGGCCGAGTACGATAAAGTAGCTATCCCACCCGTAAAGTTCGTTGAACCGCCCGCCCGGAACGACGTATTCTCCGGGTAGGTAAAGCAGGCCGTGGGAGTCAATTTGCTCGTTCTCGAGGGGCAGCGGCTTGACGAGCAGGTTCTCAAAATCCTCGGGCGGAACGACCTGGCGCAAGTGCTCGGTGATTTGGTCAACATCTTCTTGGCCAGATATGTAAATCAGCCAGCAGCTGTCTTTGTCGTGGCTGACTTTCTCATCAAAGGCGGCGTCGAGGGTGTTGGCTGGCGTTCGGGTCAGCTCCTGCCATTTGTCTTGGATATAGGTTTTGATAGCGGCGACGGTTGGCGATTCGAGAATGGCTGGGTGCAGGGTCATGAATAGAGTATGTCTTGGGAGTGAAGAGAACGGCGATCGCCAACCGCTAAACGGGTCAAACGGCTTCCCCCACTAGGATAGCAACTGGAAAGGTAGCTAGTAGGGACGACAGAGCCGCGTCGTCGGCTGAGGTAAAGGTTTCGTGGGTAATCCAGTTGTGCCACTGCTCGACGTGGCTGGGCAGGGCCAGCGTTGTGTCGGCCCAGATTTTGCCAATGGGGTAGTCACCGTCGGTAAGTCGGGTTAAGAAGCGAGGAACAATGGCGACCACCCACCGGTTGCCCCACTGACGCGCAAAGGCCACCACGCTGTCTTCAGCCACCCCACGCGCAGACAGGGGCTGGTAGTCGCCCTGCTCAAACAGCTCGGGGTAGGCGCGCCGCGCCGCCAGGCCGCAGTGGGTAACCCAAAGTTTGATCCGTCCGTCGTGGCGGTGCTCCAGCAGGTTTTGCAGCAGGCCGGGGCGATCGCCCTCGGCCCAGTTCTGGAGCTCGTACAGCCAGTGGCGGCGCAGATTATAGTCGACGGGGCGGCGGTTGTCGGGGTCTACCAGGCTAAAGTCCCACAGGTCTTGGCCCTGGTAGATATCGGGTACCCCCGGCAGCAGCAGCTTGAGCACTACCTGAGACAGCGAATTGTAGATGCCGTAGTCGGCTACGCGCTGCTGAAAGAGGCGAAAGACTTTTAGAAAAGCGTTGTTGTCGCCGGGGGTCAAAATGGCGCGGGTAAAGGCGACGTAGGCATCTTCGTAGTCGGCGTCAGGGCGCAGCCAGGCGGTGTGCACCTTGGCCTCGCGCACCGCTTTGACCACGTAGTCGGCCATGCGATCGCTAAAGCTAGGCAGCTCCTCGTCGCTGAAGGGGAACGCCCCCACCAGAGTCTGGTAGAGAAAATACTCGTCGTTGGCGTCGGGCACCACGCGATCGCGCACCACCGTCTTGTGGCTGCCGTTGAGGCCGCGCCAGCTGTTTACCGCCGCCTCCCACTCGGTGGGCAGCTCCGACAGCACGTTGAGCCGCGCCCGCACGTCTTCACTGCGCTTGGTGTCGTGGGTAGAGGTGGCGTTCATGGCCTGGGGCCACTGCTGCTGCCGCTGCTGCTGCCGGGAGTGAAACTGGCGATCCGAAAGGCCAAAATGACTCGGTGACCCGCCTACTTCGTTCAGGCTAATGAAGCGGTTGTAGCCGTAGAACAGCGTATCCTCTAGACCCTTGGCCATCAGCGGACCGGTGAACTGCTGCAAGCGCATAACGAAGTGCAGCCACTGGGCTTTTTCTTCCTCAGGCAAAAAGCCTTCGTAGTTTAGCGACAAAAATTTCTCAATTAGGTTCAGCTCGTTGACCAGCTGGGGTATACGCCTGCGAGCGATCTCGATCGCCTCTTGCACGTAGGCTAAATCGCGCTCAGAAATTCCTTTTTGATTGACATAGGTGCAGTAAATAGGAAACGCAATGAGCACCTCTTCGATGGCCGTACGCAGACCATATAGGGTCAGGTCGCGGCCGTAGCGGTACTGCTGACAGACCCGCTTCAGAAAGCGAGCTAGATTGTTAATGTCACCAACTAGATTGGTATCGGCAATCAGTCTTTTCTTGGCGCAGACCAGCTCGGCATAGGGCGTGGTTTCGCCGGTTAGCTGTTGGTAGATGTGGGTAAAGGCATCTTGATTGTCCTGCTGGCAGAAAATACCGTTGATGTAGTTGAGCGAGTCGTAGCCAGAGGTACCCTGAATCGGCCATTTCGGCGGCAGCGTTTCTTCAGCCTCCAGGATTTTCTCAACCACGATGTAAGTATCACCCAGGCGGTGTCGCAGTCGGTCTAGATAGCGGGTAGGGTCGTACAATCCGTCGATGTGGTCAATTCTGACGCCGTTGAACTGCCCTTCTTTGACCATTTTGCAGATCAGGGCGTGGGTTTGTTCAAAGACCGTTTCGTTGTCAATCTTGAGGCAAATCAGCTCGTTGACGGTGAAGAAGCGGCGGTAGTTGAGCTCCTCTGCCCCCACTTTCCAAAATGAGAGCCGATAGAACTGTTCTGACAACAGCTCGTCGAGCAGATCAAAGCTGCTGGGCTGGTCGGGAGTGCCGTTAAAGATAACCAGATTTTGATCAATAAACTCGCGCACCTGATCGCTTTCCTGGTAGGCATCCCACAGCAGCCCTTTGGCGAACTGAGCCTGGTCTCGATACTCTCGGTCGTGGAGATCGACAATGGCATTTTTAACCAGATAAAGGATGCCGGAAATTTTAATGAAGGTGCGATCGCTTTGGTCTAAACGCTGCGCTAGCCGCCCCGACTGATGGCTCAAAAACCGCCCGTAGGACTCGATGCGAACCGGAAACCTGAGGCCGTAGTAGTTGACGCTCAGCCCCGACTCATCGTAGCTAAGCTGAATTTCACCCCGCTCTAAGCAGCGATCGTAGAAATCTCCCAGCATTGGGGCTAGCACCTTGCCGCTGAGCTCCTCCGCGCCTTCCCATTCGATATCAAAAAAGTTGAAGTATTCAGAGTCGGGCCCGTACTCCATGACAGTCATGAGGTAGCGGTTTTGACCGTCGTAGGCCATGTGGTTGGGCACAATGTCTTGCAGCCAGCCCAGACCGTGGTGGTGCACGGTGTCGATCAGTGGCTGAAACGCTTCTTGTCCGCCCAGCTCGGGGTTCAGCCGGGTGGGGTCAACTACATCGTAGCCGTGGGTGCTGCCCCGCCGCGCTTCAAAGATGGGCGATGCGTAAACATCTGAAATGCCTAAATTGCTGAGATAGTCTACGATGCTTTGGGCCGCAGCGAACCCAAACTCTGAGTTGAACTGAATGCGATAGGTGGCGGTAGGAATACGCATGGCGAGTTCAAAACCTTAAAGATGCAACGAACCATAGCACTAAGTGGAGAGCGTCGGGAGCGAAGAACGCTAGCGCTACTCAGCGGCCCAGTACAGAGCACAGCTTAGGGGGGCGAGTTCTAGCGACTGGGTTTCGGTAACGTCTGCGGGCAACGACGACCCTGGCCCATTCCACTCGTTATCGGCAGAATCTAGCTGGAGCACCCAGGAGCGATCGGCGGGCGAGATATCGATGAGGCTGACGGCCTGACTAAAGTTCAGCAGGCACAGCAGCCGACCATCGGCCATAGCCCGCTGGTAGACAATAGTCTGACTTTCTTCATCGGTAGTGATGTCAAAAGACTCAGGATAGGACGGCGACCCAAGCTTAAGCTGCCGCCGCAGTTCGAGCAGTCTCTGGTAATACCGCAGCAGTGTCTTGTGCTGCCCTGTGCCGCGTAAAGCCCAGTTTAACTTGGAGGCCTTAAAGGTAGCTGCCTCGTGGGCCGGAGCCGGTTCGCCAAACCCGTGCGCCTCTCTAAACTCGCGCTTGCGGCCCTCAAAGACGGCCTCGATTAAGCCCGGATCGCTGTGGTCAATGAAGTAGTGAAACGGTGCTACTTCGCCATATTCTTCGCCCATAAACAGCAGCGGAACGTAGGGCGAGGTAATTAGCACCGCCGCCGAAAGCTTGAGGGCAGCAAAAGGCACCAGCTTAGACAGGCGCTCGCTGCCCTTGGCATTGCCGATTTGATCGTGGTTTTGAGCACAGGCAATGAACTGGTGCGAGGGCAAATCGGCCGCCGTACCGCCGTGCCGCCGCCGCCGAAAGGGTGAGAATTTACCGCTGTAGATAAAGCGATCGCGCAGCGCCGTCGCCAGATCTTCGCAGGTACCAAAATCTTGGTAGTAGCCGTAGCGCTCGCCCGTGCTCAGCGTGTGCAAAGCGTGGTGAAAGTCGTCGCTCCACTGGGCCTGGAGACCAAAACCGCCCTGGTCTACAGGGCGCACAATGCGGGCGTCATTGAGGTCGCTCTCGGCGGTGACGTATAGAGGTTTGCCCAGCTGCTCCGACAGCTCGGCCACTCGCTCGGCCATCTCGGCCAGCACGTGCCTGGCGCTGAAGTCATAAATGGCGTGAATCGCGTCGAGCCGCAGCCCGTCAACGTGAAACTCCCGCAGCCAAAACAAGGCGTTCTCAATGCAGTACTCCCGCACGCCGTCGCTCCAGGCGTCATCGAAGTTGATGGCGTTGCCCCAGGGGGTGCTGTACTTGTCGGTGGTATAGGGGCCAAAACAGCCGGTGTAGTTACCCTCGGGGCCAAAGTGGTTGTAGACCACGTCTAGAATGACCGCCAGCCCTTCCTGATGGCAGGCGTCAACTAGGCGTTTGAACCCGTCGGGGCCGCCGTAGGATGTTTGGGTAGCGTAGGGAAACACGCCGTCGTAGCCCCAGTTGCGATCGCCGGGAAACTGCCCCACCGGCAGGATCTCAATCGCGGTGATACCCAGGGCTTTGAGGTCGGCTAGCTGAGCGATCGCGGCGTCAAAGGTGCCCGCGGCGGTAAATGTACCGATGTGGACCTCGTAGAGAACGTAGTCAGGCCAGGGAATGTTTTGCCAGTCGCTATCGCCCCACTGGTAGCGGTTTAGATCTACGACAGCGGAGGGACCGTGGACGCCTTCAGGCTGGTAGAACGAGGCCGGGTCGGGCCGCAGGTCTTCTGACTGGTCAACGCGGTAGAGGTACTGCGCGCCCGCGGCTACATCTTCAACGGTTACAGTCCAGTAGCCGTTCTCGCTCTTTTTCATCAAGAAAGCTTCTTTTCTAGGCGACAGCAGCTGTAGCTCAACGGCGTCTAGCTCAGGTCCCCAAAGCTTAAAACGACAC
>JBARUP010000423.1:0-6137 GCA_049645805.1 Nodosilinea sp. | reverse complement strand
GAATTATTACTCTGCGCCAACCTTTTCTGGCAAACAAATCTTGCCTCTAATTCCCCAATATTCAGAATATACTCCACGTTCGACATAGCAATGGAAGCTTGAGTAGGGCCAATCTCGCGGAACACTTACCAATTCGTGCCTAACCAAATTGTAATAGATGTAATCAGCATGACGCTCAAAGTCTCTTTCATTGCGAATTTGGCGTCCGGGGTGCTGGCAGCGAGCAAGTCCGGGTACACAGCAACGACGCTACAGTTCTTAAGAATTGACGGCAGAAGCTGCATCTAATCGCTCTGAAAGCCAGAGTTTGATAATAGCTTCGCGCTGAATACCCAATCGCTGAGCTTCCTTATCCAGAGCGACAACCATCCATTGGGGAAAGCTGATTTCAATGGCTTGAGGCTCTAGGCCAGGACGCCTCAGGGTAGAGAGTTCAAAATGTTCAAGCACATCTTCCCCATCGTCAAACTTACGATCTAGATCTTCAGCGTTCATATAGAGATACCTCATTGTCGCGAGAGCGACGTACAGAAATAATGCGAACTTTCATACCTCGATAGGTAATAATTGCAGACCAGAATTTGTCCTGAAGTTTACCAATAACTAAAAAACGAGACTCTACTGCCGAGACAGCTTGTAATTCTATCCGGTATTGATCATTCCACAAAGCTTGGGCAGATTCAAAGTCAATGCCGTGCTTAGCTAAATTACTTCGACTTTTATTAGGGTCATACTCAAACTCGACCATAACGTTCAGCTACCCTAATCCGTGTTATAGATGCGATACGGCAACACGAGCGCCATGCCTGCATTCCTGAACTCTCGAGGCTATTGCTATTGTATCGAGATACTGCGACGACTAGGCTACCGGGCATTAACCCAGTCGCGCCACACTGCACGATTTCCCGCTGTCACTAACTCTCCTAGGGTGCTTTCTGGCCGAAATAATATAGCAAATAATATACTTTGGATATCCAAAAGCTTTTAACTCTGAGGCAACGTGATGAAAGCCCAGATTGGCCAGTGGGGTAACTCGCTTGCGCTACGGATTCCCAAATACATCCATGAAGCGCTGCACCTCAAGCTTAACGATGCCGTAGAGTGCGCTGTCGAAGATGGCAAGCTAGTCATCACCCCAGTGCAAGTCTTACCCGAGATTAGCCTTGACGAGCTTTTGACCGAAGTCACTGAACTCCCCGAACCAGAGTTTGACTGAGGCGGCCCCGCCGGTAACGAGACTTGGTAGTGTAAGTTCCCAGTCGCGGTGATTTTATCTGGTTGAGCTTTGACCCTCAGGCTGGGCATGAGCGCAGGGCGATCGCTCTGCGCTAGTAGTGAGCCACGATAGCTTTAACGCCAAAATGGGATTTGCCTTTGTGTGCCCGATTAGCAATACCCAGCGCCAAAATCCTTTTTACATCCAAATCCCAGCAGGAAACCCTGTGACTGGGGTGATTATGGCCGACCAGCTGCGATCGCTCGACTTTAGAGCTAGAAAAGCCCGGTTCATTGCTAGCTGCCCAGATCTGTTACTGCAAGATATGCTGAGGCGAATCAAGCCTATCTTATTCTGAAGTGGTCGTACTGGGTACATCGCACCGACTAACCCTACGGCTTTTGAGAGCCGTGACGAGTCAAAAAGCGATCGAGCTGGTTAGCAAACGCTTCTGTATCGCGCTGGCTAAACGGTGGCGGCCCGCCAGTTTCTACCCCGCCGCTGCGCAGCTCGTCCAAGAAATTTCGCATCGATAGGCGCTCGCGGATGTTGCCCTGGTCATAAAAACTGCCGCGCGGGTTGAGGGCGTAGGCTCCCTTTGCGATCGCATCCGCTGCCAGGGGTATATCCGCCGTAACCACTAGATCTCCGGGCGCTAAATGCTGGGCAATGTAGTTATCGGCTACATCTAAACCCGATCGCACCTGCACCGCATCAATATAGTCAGACC
Source organism: Nodosilinea sp. (assembly GCA_049645805.1). GTDB lineage: Bacteria > Cyanobacteriota > Cyanobacteriia > Phormidesmidales > Phormidesmidaceae > Nodosilinea. The sequence goes on along the minus strand of JBARUP010000423.1, from coordinate 4,191 downwards.
CTGGAATCTGTAATTCCTGATTGGCGACTAGCGTAGTCTTAATCTCAACTCGCTTAGCGGCTCGAAACAGAACCTCCTTAATCACATTGGGGCAAGCGTCGGCATCAACCCAAATCTGCATCATGCCAAAATCACTCGCTCTGCAAGATCTCTTGGTAGTCTTCAGCTTTGAGCTTGCGCTCCATCAGGGCGGCGACGGCTTCTTCGGCAGAGATGTCGCCCTTGAGCAGCAGGTACACCTGCTTTGAGATCGGTATCGAGATGCGCTCGCGGTGGGCAATGTCGTGAAGCACGTAGGCGGTGTTAACCCCCTCGGCGGTGCTGCCCAGCTCCTCTAGAATTTGCTCCAGAGGTTTGCCTTCGGCTAGCCCGTAGCCGACTCGGTAGTTGCGGCTGAGGGCACTGGTGCAGGTGGCCAGCATATCGCCCAGGCCCGAGAGGCCTAAGAAAGTTTCGGGCTGGCCGCCCAGGTGGGTGCCAATCCGCATTACCTCCGGCAGAGCGCGGGTGATCAGGGCCGATCGCGCGTTTGAGCCTAGCTGTAGCCCTTCGCAAACGCCGACGGCGATCGCAATCACGTTCTTCAGCGTGCCTCCTAGCTCTGCTCCCAGGGGATCGGCGCTGCGGTAGGCGCGAAAGTTTTCGCCTGCGAACACGTGCTGCACGGCCTCAGCAGCGGTTTCATTGGTGCAGGCGATAACCGTGGCGGCGGGCAGCCCGGCCTCAATTTCTTTTGACAGGTTGGGGCCAGAGAGCACGGCTATCGCATGGTTGGGAAAGGCCTGCTGAAAGATCACCGATGGGGTCAGCGTTGTTTTAGGATCGAGCCCCTTAGTGGCTGTTACCAGCACCGTAGTTTCAGGAATGTTGAGCTCCTGAAGCCGGCTTACCGTTTCAAGCACCCCTTTCATCGAAATGGCTGAGAGAATCACCTCTGCCCCGTCTACGGCCTCTTCTAAGGAAAGGTCGCCGCTGCGCGACCAGACCCGAACCGTGTGGTTGTGGGTAGTGGCGATGTAGGCCAGAGCCTTTCCCCAGGCTCCGGCCCCCAGCACAGCTACGGTAACGTCGCGATGCTTGTAGTCTTCAAAGACCTGTTCAAGGGTTTGGCTGGCGGTAGACATAGCGCGCGGGTAAGTAGAGGAATGGGAGAGATGAGATGAGAAAGCAAGCTCCTCATCTCACCATCATCCTACCTAAGCTGTCTGCAGCGAGGGCGACTCTTGGCCCAGGGCATAGTCAGGAATGCAGTTTTCGGACATGAACTTATGGTAGGCCTGAATGCTGCGATCGCACGCTTCCTCACTCCATTCACAGTACTCGCGCAGCACCTTGGCCACAACGGGTAGGGCATCAAACCCATAGTTTTTGTGCATCGATACGGTGGTACGACGACGCAGAATATCTACGAGCGTGTAAGCCATTTCTTCCTGTACCGCAAACACGATCTGAGCCTGAATGTCGTGGGCATAATCGACGATTGGCTCAGCTAGTTTAGGATGCTCATCAGTGAGAGCCAGCACGTCGCCCGTGCGCGCGCCGTAGATACCGATCAGATGGTCGAGCACGGGAGCGGCGATGCGGTGGCGGTAGCGATCGTGCCATTCACCAACGCGGGGGTCTTCGAGAAAGATAGCCCCCGGCAGCGGGCGGGTGTGAGTGGGGCAGGTGGGTGCCGTCTCGCCCCGGTGCTTGAAGGCCACATTAACAAACTCTTCACCCACCTGACGATGGGTAGTAAGCTTGCCACCAATCAGCGAAATTAGATTCTCGGCTCCTTCTTTGCTGTGGTTGTGGAGAATGTGGTCGCGGCTAATGCTGCCAGCCTTTTTGCCTTCGGCGTAGGGTAGAGGCCGCACCCCGGCATAGGTAAAGCGCACATCTTCGCGGTTAAGGTGGGCAGCGGGCAGCACGGCGTTGGTCTCTTGGATCAGGTAATCGACCTCGTAATCGTCGGCCTTGATGTTGTCGAGGGGGCCGTCGTAGCGCTCGTCGGTAGTGCCAATTAAGAACTGACCCAGCCAGGGAATAATGAAAAAGGGACGCCCGTCTGACTTAGCCTCGGTGTAGAGGGCTGAGTCGGGAGCACCGGGGAAGGCATCAACGATGATATGGCTACCCTTGGTACCGCCAATCTTGCGCCCCTTGCTCAGGGGCGACTCGCTCAGGCCGCAGACGGCATCGACCCAGGGGCCAGAGGTATTGATCACCACAGTCTTGCCGTGGGTTTTGACCTCAAAGACAGTGTCGTCTAGCATGTCGCGGCAGGTGAGCCCGGTAATGCGGCGATCGCTCAGGTGAATGTCTTCTACCTGAGCGTAGTTAAGCGTCGTCGCCCCGGCCTGCTCGGCATCGAGAATGTTTTCGAGACACAGCCGCTCGGCGTGCTCAGCCTGACCGTCATAATACTGGGCTGACCCCGCCAGCTGATCGGCATCCATAGCGCGAAAGAGCTGCCGCGTTGTCTTGCGAGACAGCATGCGGTGGTTAGGCAGCGACTTGTCGTAGCTAAGCACGTCGTACAGCACCATGCCCACCTGAATAATGCGGTAGCTGCGCGCGCCGCTGCGGTACACAGGAATTGTCATCTGCAGGGGCTTAGCCAGGTGAGGAGCGGTACGCAGCAGCACCTCGCGCTCGTGCAGCGACTCACGCACTAGGTTAAACTCGAAGTATTCTAAGTAGCGCAGCCCGCCGTGGATTAGACGGCTCGACCAGCTAGTGGTGCCGCCAGCAAAGTCACCCTTTTCAACTAAAAGAGTCTTGAGCCCTCGCAGGGCAGCGTCTCGCGCCGTGGCCGCACCGTTGATGCCGCCACCGATCACAATTAGGTCGAAAGGTTGGGTGGTTAGGGTTTGAAGGTTACGCATAAATCTTTTAGGGTCAGGGTTTGCGGGGGATACGATAACCCGGTGGCCTTAGGCCCCGGCAGGGCACAGTGGTAACAAAGTACTGTGAGGCTCGGTCGCAGTGCCCTGTAGCAGTGCTTTTTGTCGTTAGCCTAACGCATCAGGCTCAGCTAAGGGATCTAGGCGAGCGACCCCCCACACTGGGTCACACCAACTCTTTACCTGGATAAATCTACACGTTCTGAAGAATGAGATTAGGACGAGAGCAGGCCCGAAGCCTTGCGGCTGGAGTCGCGCCTAAAGTGTGCCCGTAAGTATTCTGCTGACCCAGTAGGGTGCGTCAGCCTAAGTCGTGACGCACTCTACTGGGTTAAGCCGTAACTAGCTCAGCGGCGTCGGTAATTCCTACCGCATTGGCCTCGCGGAACATGTGGTTAGCCCACTGCTGCACGTCGTACTGAGTAATAGCGCTGTGCATATTTTCCATGCGGCGGCGCTGCTCCTCGGGGGGCATAGCCAGAGCCTGCTCGATGCACTCATCCATATTCTTGTCGGAATAGGGGTTGGTGAGAATGGCATCGGGCAGCTCAACGGCGGAGCCGGTAAACTCCGACAGCACTAGCACACCGTTCTCGCCGCCGTGGGCCGCGATGTACTCTTTGGCTACCAGATTAAGTCCGTCGCGCAGGGGCGGAATCCAGGCGATGTCGGCGGTCTTGTACAGCGCCATCAGGTCATCAAAGGGGATCGGCTCGGTAAACAGCGAAATGGCGTTCCAGGTCAGCGTCGAGAAGCGACCGTTGATCTGCCCCACTAGCTGCTCAATTTCGCTCTGGGCCGTTTTGTACACCCGCATACCAGCGGCGGCCTTGACGGCAGTCATAATCAGGTTGACTTTGCCACGCAGATCGGGCCGACGATCCAGCAGGCGCTCATAGCAGAGCAGCATTTCTTTAGCGCCTTTGACGTAGTCCACCCGGCCCGCCGAGACGATCAGCTTGTTATCGCCAATGTCGTCGCGGATCTCAGCAATGCGCTTTTGTACCGAGGGCTTGTTAACCATCTCGTGAATATAGCCAGGGTTGGTGCCCACCGGGAAGGCATCGACGTTGACTACGCGGCCTTTGTATTCAAGCCGAGTGGTCATATCGGGCTCGGCCAGGGCGGTGCCGAAGGGGGTAAAGGCTTCGGGTACGGGCTTGCGCTCGACCAGCTTTACGTCGCGCAGGCTGCGGGCTGCCGACACAAAGTTCTCAACGTAGCGGGGAATGTGGAAGCCGCACAGATCGCAGCAGAGCAGGCTGTCAACAATCGCCTCGCGCCAGTGCAGAATATTGAACAC
>JBARUP010000422.1:0-3866 GCA_049645805.1 Nodosilinea sp. | reverse complement strand
GCCACACCCTGGGTCTGAGTCGCCACATGCTCAAAGGCGTAGGCTAGTAGAGCGTCACCTGACAAAATTGCTACGTCTTCGCCGTAGACTTTGTGGTTGGTGAGGCAGCCCCGCCGGTAGTCATCGTTGTCCATGGCGGGCAAGTCGTCGTGGATCAGCGACATGGTGTGGATCATTTCTAGGGCGCAGGCTGTAGGCAGGGCTGTGTCAATGCTGCCGCCTACCAGCTCACAACTGGCTAAGCAGAGAACAGGGCGCAGGCGCTTTCCCCCCGCCAGCAGGGAGTAGCGCATTGATTCATAGAGGGTTTCGGGGTAGCGCAGGGCCAGGGCTTGGTCGAGAGCAGTCTCTACCCGCTGACGCTGCTCCGCTAGATAGGCTTTCAGATCAAATGGGCCAGTAGGTGACGGTCTGGAATCGAGGGAGTTGGTTGACACCATAGCGGCAGGCGGGATGGGAATAGAGATAGATTAGCGCTGAGAAGGGCCTCTTGCCGTCGGAGGTGAGGTGGAGCCTAAAGGCGACTGCGGTAGCTGGTGACGGTATTTTCGAGCAGCATGGCGACAGTCATGGGGCCAACGCCACCGGGAACTGGGGTTATAGCCCCGGCTACTGGCTGCACCGAGGCAAAGTCGACGTCGCCGACTAACCGAGCCTTTCCGTCAGGCTGCTCGACTCGGTTGATGCCCACGTCAATGACGACGCTAGCGGGCTTTATGTCGGCAGCTGTGATCATACCGGGGCGTCCCACCGCCGCCACTAGAATATCAGCTTGCCGCATCAGCGCGGACAAATCGGCGGTGCGGGAATGGGCCAGGGTGACGGTAGCGTTGGCCTCTATCAGCATGAGGGACATGGGCTTACCCACTAAGATGCTGCGGCCTATAACCAGCGCGCTGGCTCCAATCAGGTTGATATTGGCGGCCTCTAGCAGCCGCATGACGCCGTAGGGGGTGCAGCTGCGCAGGCCCGGTTCGCCGCGCACTAGCCGCCCTAAGCTAATAGGGTGTAGGCCATCAACATCTTTGTTGGGGTCGATCGCGTTGAGTAGGGCAACCCCATCTAGATGATCAGGCAGGGGCAGCTGCACCAAAATGCCGTCGACTTCAGGGCTAGCGTTGAGCTGCTGAATAAGCGCGGCCACCTCAGTCTGGGTGGTGGTGGTGGGCAGGTGTTTACCGTAGGATGCAATGCCCACCCGGCTACAAGCCCGTTCTTTGTTGCGCACGTAGGCGGCGCTAGCGGGGTTGTTGCCCACCATAACCACCGCCAGTCCTGGGGGACGATGGCCTTTGGCAGTAAGGGCCTGAATGTCCTGGGCAAGCTGAGACTGAATTTGGTTTGCTAGAGCTTTGCCGTCGAGCAGTAGAGTCATAGCCGGGGTGCGCTAACCTATAGGTCGGATATCTTGACAAGGGAAGGCATCGCTGTTCTGCGGCCAGCCTGGCCATAGTGAGGATTCCGACGCTTTCCAGTGTCTCAGATTTTGCTCCTCTAGGAGCCAGCGATCGCTGGTAAGTGGTGCAAAAACGCTTTTGTAACAATGGCGCGATGAGCGAAATGGCCCCATGATCGACCTACAGCGTCGCTTTACATCCTACGGCATGGCTGGAGGGGGGCTTGGGTTAGTCCTAGTAGCGATGACCAGCTGCGGAGCTAGCCTCGACGCAGCGGTGGGCTACGGACTGCGCGATCGCCTCAGCACCTGGCCCGGCTTGGCCTGGCTTGACCCCGTTACACCCGTTGCTGAGGCAGCCGAAAGCCGCTACTCCACAGTGTATTTAGCGGGTACTGTAAAGCGGCAGCTGCCCCTAGTGGAGCAGGGGCTATATCAACTGGTCGATGAGTCAGGAGCGGTCTGGGTGCTGAGCGGGGCGGCTCCGCCTGCGGTAGATGCCTCACTTACCATTCGAGCCACTATCCAGTACGAGCAGATTCTGCTCCAGGGCCAAGATATCGGTGAGTACTACGCCGAAGAGCTAGAGCGACTGCCCCAGCAATAGCCAGAAGCTTTGCCAAGAAGGCCTGCTGCGATCGCCTAACCGCCTTCTCCGTTGTAGGGGCCTAAAAATGCTAGGCTCTTAGAAATGCTGTGTACAGACATTCACACTGGTAGGAGAGGATTAGGGTAAATGAAACAACTGGTTGGCCTACTCGTTGCGCTGGCAGTGCTGTTAGGCTGGGTGAGCAGCCCGGCTGTAGCGCAACCCATCTCTGGGGCAAACCTCTTTAGCGCCCCCCCTGAGGCTATGACCTGGCTAGCAAACGCGTCTCCGCAGAACGCGGTCGACGCCAAATTGAACACCGAGTATGGCTCTAAGCTCGATTTAAACAACGCTAACGTGCAGGGCTTTAGAAACTATCCCGGCCTGTATCCCACCCTGGCCCGCAAAATTCTGCTCAATGCACCCTACGACAGCGTAGACGATGTTCTAGATTTACCTGGCCTGAGTGAGAAACAGATCAATATCTTGCGGACAAACCTCGACAATTTCACCGTGACTAAGGTTGACCCCGCCTTTGTTGAGGGAGCTGACCGATTTAACAACGGTGTTTACAAGTAAGCGTTGTTAGTAGGCAGCCAATGCCTGCTTTAGCTTAGCGACCCTGGCTGGTCGAGTTGGCCTCGTTGGTCAACGCTGACTAGCCAGGGTTTTTGGCATCTAAACTTTTTTGAGCATCTCGGGGGGTCACCCTTGACCAAATCTGACCTAGTCTCAGCCCAGCGCCGCCGCTTTGACGTGTTGGTCATTGGGGGTGGGGCCGCTGGACTGTATGCTGCGCTGTCGATTGACTCCCGGTGGCGCATTGGGCTAGTAACTAAAGATACCCTGTCAGTCTCGGCGAGCGACTGGGCCCAGGGCGGTATCGCCGCAGCCATTGGGACTGACGACACGGTGTCATTGCACGTGGCCGATACCCTAGTAGCTGGGGCAGGTCTGTGCGACCTCCAGGCCGTAGAGCACTTGGCTAGCCACGCGGCCCCCTGCATTGAGCGCCTGGTAAACTTGGGCGTCGCCTTTGATCGCAGTGAGGGTCAGCTAGCGATGACCCTAGAGGCGGCCCACTCGCGCCGCCGCGTGCTCCACGCCGCTGATACGACAGGCCGGGCAATCGTGTCGATTCTGGCGGAGGCGGTGCTTCAGCAGCCCAATATCACCGTGCTTGAGCAGGCCTTTGCCCTCGACCTTTGGCTAGAGGCAGGACGGTGCCGAGGCGCTTTAGTCGTTCACGGACAGCAGCTGTGCTGGCTCTCGGCTCAGGCAACGGTGCTGGCAACCGGCGGCGGCGGTCAGGTCTATGCCCAAACGACGAATCCAGCGGCCAGCACGGGCGACGGAGTGGCGATGGCCTGGCGGGCCGGGGCGCAGCTTCGGGATCTAGAGTTTGTGCAGTTTCACCCCACCTCCCTAGCCAAGCCGGAGGCACCACCCTTTTTGATCAGCGAGGCGGTGCGCGGCGAGGGGGCGCACCTAGTGGATAGCCAGGGCGATCGCTTTGCCTACGACTACCACCCCGACGGCGAAATGGCTCCTCGAGACGTAGTCAGTCGAGCCATTTTTCACCACCTGCAAAAAACCGGAGAGCCGCAGGTGTGGCTCGACCTGCGCCCCATCCCAAGCGATCGCGTGCAGTATCGCTTTCCTAATATTTTGCAGGTGTGTCGAACCTGGGGCTGCGATCCGCTAGCCCAGCCAGTGCCCGTTGCCCCCGCTGCCCACTACTGGATGGGAGGTATTACTACCGACGTTCATAGCCAAACCTCAGTGCCTGGCCTCTACGCCGTGGGCGAAAACGCCAGCACGGGCGTCCACGGGGCCAACCGATTGGCTAGCAACTCGCTGCTGGAGTGCCTGGTCTACGGG
>JBARUP010000421.1:0-5569 GCA_049645805.1 Nodosilinea sp. | reverse complement strand
TACCCTCCGAAGGCATATCTTGACTTAGCGCATGACCAGATAGAGCCGCTAAGCAGCTTCCGGAGCCCAAAGAGACAAGTAGAAATCTACGGCTTCTTGTTTTTAGCACGAGACAGAATTGTTTCCTTTGATGATTTGAGCTGCACAAAGCCCTAGAGTCCATAGGTACATGTAGAAGAATCGATTAATTAAGCTAAGCTATGGCGCTAAGCCTTAAGCCAAAACTTCTAGCAAAAGAACACTTCCAGCGAAATATATTTAAAGATGAAAGAAACAGACTGCCTGATAAGACTTAAATCACTTTGCCTTGCTCAATCTCAAAAGCCTTCTACTATCTCTTACAGAAGCAATCAATAAAATCCGCACGATTACTGAGGTTCATCTATTTTTTATATGATCGAAGCAAGCTTTATCAAAAACTCAGTATTTTCATGGATACTGGCATTTCAGATTCTTATTTTTCAGGTGTAGATTGAAGGCTGACAGGGAGCAGCTACCGTGAAGAGAACGTTGACGATTCTCTTCAAAAGATTCTCTACAGCACCGTTCTTTTAGCGAGCTATGCCGCTAGGAACAGTGAGTAGATATAGCTATCCTTCCTAACTTCCAAAGGACAACTTCAATGACCAATTTTAAAGTTTTAGGCGCTTTGGCGACGACGATGATGCTTGCTGGCGCAGCCGGACCGGCTGCTGCACAGCAAGTGTCTACTTCCGCAGGCTTTACCCTATCTGACACAGGCAGCGTTACAAGCGTAGTCTTCTCTTCCGCAGTAAGCGATAACTTTGCTTTTAGCTCTGCTACTAGCAACACAGGTGGGGTTTACACCGAAGCATTTTCGACGGTGCAGCAGGGCTTGGGAAATACCGGTCTACTTTCTCCTTCTGCTGTCGAAAATGGTGATGCTGTAACAACAGTAGGTGGTAGTGAAGTCTTAATCTTCTCTGATCCCATTGGGTTTGCTCTTTTTGGCGAACCTATTGATAAGTAGGTGACGCTGTAACGCTTACTCTAAAATCTGAAGCTAGTATTTTTACCCTAGCTAATAAATAAAGTAGGATACTGGTCAATCAGAAACTGAGCGCTAGCTTCTTTCTCGACGAGAAAAGAGCTAGCGCTCTTGAGTTTATTGCTGTTAGCAGGCACTGGTTTGAGCAGTCGATCCAGTAGAGCTGATTAGCTGAGCGCGATTAGCACGGCGCTGAGCCTAATTTTTCCAGGGCAGCGTGCATTGAACAGCTCTTCAGCGATCGCGCTCAGTAAAGATATTACCCCATCGATAAAGACGGCTTTCTTGCTGCCGCCTTGCGAGCACTGGCGGCCAGCCTAAAAACCACAAAACTGGGCCGAGTCGGTCACAAACCTGATTATTAGGGTTCAAAACTGCTTTTGGGTAGAGCCTACGGGATCCGAGAAGCTTGCATTCCGCCAAAACCTCGGGTCGGAAGCAGTCGGGCATGAATAGCGTACCAGGCTTCCATCAGACACATAGCCGGGAACGTATCGATGATCTCATAGCTGGACGTAGGCTGTAGTGCCGCCAGCCGGCTCTTTACTAAGCCTGCTGACAGCCGAAAGCTGCTTCTAGTTACATTCGGTAGTATTCAGCACATTCCTAGACTGCTGATTAATTAGCATAGAGAGGGTTAGCCAGCCCCTGTGAAGCCTTTCATTCAGCACAATAGCGTTGACCATGAACATCTGACTGGCTACAACACCAGTAATCGTAGAAGAATCTAGAGCTAATTCAGTAATTCTGCGGACTGAGATATCTACAAGTACAATCTCAGATCCAGTTCTAGATAGGCCCAAAAGAAACCTTTGCTAAGGGCATGAATACGCTTGTGAATTGATCTAAAACAGTACGTTTAGCAAGGTTAAACTACTGAGCAAACTTGGGAAAGATAATGACACAGCAGCTGCTGAGATCGTGCAACAGCTAGGGGGATGCCTAGGAATTTATTTCTGTGAGAATGGATTGCTTCGTGGGATACTCAAGCTACGTTTGCGCCTAGTTCCGGCTGCTTAAACCGTGCAGCTTGCATTTGTAAGGGGCGAGAGCCGATTGTACAAGGGTTTTTAGTTTCATGTCACGCTGCTATTCTATTGCTCTGCCGTTGACTTTATGCTGTGGCTCTACCTCCTGATGAATCGTCTACACATCTCAGTCCCTTGCCTCCACCTGATTTAAGCGATGAGGTGACCCTAGAGTTTTCAGGCCTAAAGCTGTTGAATCTGGCCCCGGAAGCCATGCTGATTGTCGATGATCAAGGAAGCTTTGTTGCCGTCAATCCTGCGGCTTGTAGGCTACTACATCGCACTGAAGACCAGCTTCTAGGCCGCACTATTGCTGATTTCTGTATCGCGCCTGCGGAGACAGAATTACAGCAGCAGTGGCAGGACTTTCTGGTGCGGGGATCTGGATCTATACAGAAGGAAGTTACGCTCAGGGTAGGCAGTGGAGAGGAGAGGGTTGTCGATTTCTCCGCGACAGCTAATCTTTGTCCGCATTTTCATTTCATGAGTCTGCGAGATATCACGGAGATTGAGCGAGCGGAAGACTTTGAGGAGAAGCTTGCCGACCCGGTAGCGCAGTGCCGAGAGTTGAGAACCACCCAGGCTCAGCCTGAACCTGAGTGCGCCATCGTTGGCAGCATCCTCAACAACATTGATGGAGTTGTGTGGTCAGTTGATCTACGTACAAGGGCAACTCTCTACGTTAACCCGGCTATAGAGAGCCTTTTTGGCTATTCTGCAGAAGCATATCTGAATGATGCTAGCCTATGGCGAAGCCTAGTCTATCCGAGCGATCGGCCCAAGATTGAGCAAGTTTTAGGACAGCTTCGATCGCAGGAACGTTTTGAAGTTGAGTACCGCATTATTCGAGCCGATGGGGAAATACGGTGGGTGCGCGATCGCGCTCGGGTTGTTTGTGATGCTGATGGTACCCCCATTCGCCTAGATCTAGTCACCGCCGACATCACCGACCAAAAGCAGATGGAAGAAGCGCTGCGCCTGAGTGAGAGTCGACTGCGAGCTATTTTTCAGCAGGCCGCCATTGGTATTAACCAGGCGGCCCCAGACGGACGCTTTTTGCAGGTCAACCAGGCCTACTGCGGCATGCTGGGCTATACCGAGGCTGAACTTCTACAGATGCGCTACCAGGATGTTGCCCACCCTGAAGAATGCGAAGAGACTGAGGCTGTCTTGGCCAAACTCTACGCCGGAGAGGCATCTTCGGTCACCCTAGAGAAGCGATATTTTCACAAAGACGGCAGCGTGCGGTGGACCAACATCGTGCTGTCTATCCTGCGGGACGACAACGGCCAAGAGGTTTCAGATATTGCCATTGTTCAAGACATTAGCGAGCGTAAACGCGGCGAAGCCGAACGCAAGCGGATAGAGCAAGCCCTTGAGGAAGAGCGCAGCTTGTTCATCGACGGCCCCACGGTGATCATTCGCTGGAGTACGACCTCTGACTGGCTAGTTGAGTATGTTTCTCCCAATATCGAGGCTCAGCTAGGGTACGACCCAAAAGCGCTGGTGGAAGACAAAGTATCTTTTGCTACTCTCATGCACCCCGATGATGTCGAGCGCATTCAGGCAGAGACATCATCGAGCATTGCAGCCCAAGCCCCATACCTAGCTCAGCAGTATCGATTACGCCATGCCAACGGCCAGTACCGCTGGATTGACGAATTCACGCGGGTCATCTACGGGCCAGATGGTGCCGTAACTCAGTTTTTGGGGTACATCCAAGATGTCACCGAGCGTAAAGAAACAGAGCTAGCCCTGCGGCAAAACCAGGCTACTAAGCAGGCCATGCTCGCTGCCGTGCCAGATCTGCTTATGCGCGTCAGCCAACACGGGGTGCGCTACGAGTTTATCTCTGGGGGAGAAATAACGCTCTACGGTGATGCCAACCCTCATGTTCCCCAGTCTCTCCACGACATGCTGCCCAAGGCGTTAGCCGACCAGCGGATATTTTTTATCCGCCGGGCGCTAGATACCGGAGAGCGACAGATCTACGAATACCCAATTGAAATCGATGGACGGCTTTGCTATGAAGAGGCCCGCATTGTTCCGATGAATCAGGATGAAGCCCTGGTTATGGTGCGCAACATCACCAATCGAGTAGGGGCGGAACAGGCTCTGAGGGAAAGTCAGCAGCGCTTCGAGGCCATCTTTAACCAGATGTATCAATTTATTGGTCTGTTGGCCCCCGATGGCACCGTGCTAGAGACTAATCAAACGGCGCTGGCCTTTGGCGGGTTTGAGCGCGAAGCGGTGGTAGGGCACCCCTTCTGGGAGGCGGGCTGGGGGCAAATCTCTAGCGACACTCAGACCCAGCTCAAGCAGGCGATCGCGGCGGCGGCTCAGGGCAAGTTTGTGCGCTACGAGGTGATAATGCAGGGAGCAAATCAGCGGGTCATCACGATTGATTTTTCTCTGCGCCCTGTTTTGGGCGAGCAGGGCCAGGTAGTGCTGCTGATTCCAGAGGGTCGAGACATTACCGAACGCAAGAAAATGGAGGAGGAGCTGAGGCACACTAAATCTGTTCTAGAGCAAACAAACACGCTGGCTCGAGTGGGCGGTTGGGAAGTCGACCTGCTCCAGGGCACAGTTCACTGGGCACGCATTACACGAGAGATTCATGAGGTAGACGCTGACTTTGAGCCGTCCCTAACTAAAGCCATCGACTTCTACCATGAGGGGACGCACCGCCAGCGCATTACCGCCGTAGTAGACCGAGCGCTGCAGACCGGGCAGCCCTGGGATGAGAAGCTAAAGATCGTTACCGCCAAAGGCAGGGTCCGCTGGGTGCGAGCGCTCGGGCAGGCGGAGTTTAGAGCCGGGAGCTGCGCACGCCTTTACGGAGCATTTCAAGATATTGATACGCAAATGCAGGCAGAAATACAGCTGAAAGAGTTGACTCAGAAACTTCGGCATGCAAACGAAGAGCTGAACCGAATGGCCACAACCGACGCTCTGACTCAGCTAGCTAATCGCCGCCATTTTGATCAGCTCTTGAGGATAGAGTGGGCGCGGGCTATTCGGAACGGCACTTCCCTGTCGCTGATTATTTGTGATGTGGATTACTTCAAGCCTTACAACGATCACTACGGTCATCCGGCTGGAGATCGATGCTTGCAGCAGGTGGCTCAACTGCTGCAAGCTCATATCCAGCGTCCTGGAGACTTGCTGGCCCGTTACGGGGGCGAAGAGTTTGTCATACTTTTGCCCAAAACGACCAGACGAGGGGCAATAGCAGTGGCCGCCAGAATTCAGGAAAGCTTCAACCAGGCAAGACTACCCCATGCCTTTTCGCCCGTAGCCGACTACGTCACCCTTAGTTTTGGGGTTGCCTGCTGTAGGCCTTTTAGTCAGAACTTGTTTAGCGAACTGTTGGCCGCCGCAGATGACGCCCTTTATCAAGCCAAGTCAGCAGGCCGCAATCGGTACTCTATTAGCTCCAGCGATTAGATAGACGGCTTCTGCCGCGACCAGCCCTAAATCTAGCCAGACTCCTAAAGCCTTACTGTTAAGGGCAGGAGAGCGTATCGCGAGT
>JBARUP010000420.1:0-9356 GCA_049645805.1 Nodosilinea sp. | reverse complement strand
GACTGTATCAGCATGGGCTCGGTAATCTCTAAAACCGTGAGGTCGCCCGGCAGCGACGGGGCCACCAGTAAGTTCCCCCCCTGTGCGGGAGCGGTATAAAAGTTTTGGAAGAAACTTTCTCTCCCCAAGAAGGAACGCCGCAGGGATTTCATAAAGCCCCCGGCTGCCGTGGTTTCCAGCGTAATCCCGGCAGACATCCCCATCATAGAAGCGGCTTCGACCCGGACTTTTTCCCCGCTAGTCAGCAGAATGCGCCCTAGGGTGTAGGCATGCTCGTACATGAGTTCAATTTGCATGGGTTAGCTCCTGATTTGGGATTAAAACGCTCGAAAGGCACCTTTCTGCTACATCAGCCCCGTAGGGTTGTCATCATCGCCTACCAACTGCGCCAGGGCCAGGGTTCGTGCATTGGACAAATAGAGCAATGGGTGACATCAGACAAGCGGCAAAGGCAATTGAGCTAGCTCTCCAGCTGTCTCTTGTCAGCGATCATCTCAAGAACTCCGACCCCTAATGTTCTGCTTACGGGTCTAATTTTCGACTGCCTGATCAACCTCACTGAAGACTTCTTGACAGTCTTCTATAGTGAATTGCGTTTGCACAGTCAATTGCGGATTGGACTCGCTACTAAACCTAGATGCTATTTGGGTAGCTACTTGCTCTTTTAGCTGATCGGCCTGTTCGGCAGTCAGCAGATTCTGTGCTGTGGCGGTCTCAAGGGTTTGACAAATGCCCGTTCGAGCTCCTAAAACACTGCCGCCTGCGACTCCCGCCCCAGCACCAGCTACTCCCCCTAGCAAAACGCCGACTATACCACCCCCTATAGCAGAGGCGATCGCAATTAACACAACAAAAATTGGCTTCACGATATTTTCAGATCCTGACATTTAAACGTGTACTATTTTCCAACGCATCTGCAAAAGTCTCTCGATCTTTATTAATCTTCCACTAGTCCTTGGGTTAAGTAACCGTCGCAGCAGCTAGACTCTTAACCTGAACAGGTAGGGGCTAGACCAACGAATATGAGTTTAGAAGTACGGGCCTGGATTGTCACTAGATCAAGCTACGGTTCTAACCCTGTCAAAATGTTGGGTAACCTGTGGTGAGGCCATAACCTAGAGCTGAACGATGCCCTGGTTTACGGCCTGAACAACAGCCTGGGTGCGATCGCTAACCCCGAGCTTGTCTAAGATGTTGCCGATGTGAAACCTGACCGTGCTTTCAGCGATATTTAGCGCAGTACTAATTTGCGGGTTGGTTTTGCCTTCGGCGATGAGTTGGAGCACTTCCTGCTCGCGAGTGCTCAATGTCGGGGCCGTCATCCGCCTAATTAACTTTTCGCTGACCGACGGTGGAATATAGGCCTGATTTCGATAGACTGTGCGGATGGCCTTTAGCAACTCATCAGAGGTCGCGCCTTTAACCAGGTACCCCTGTGCCCCCGCCTGCACAGCCTGGTAAATTTCCTCATCGGTATCGTAGGTGCTCAGCACAACAATACGGGCTCGAGGGGTTTCAGCACGTATTAAGGCAATCACCTCGATGCCGTTGATGGTCGGCAACCTCAAATCAGTCAGCATGACATCGGGCTGGTGCTGCCGAAACATCGCGATCGCCGCTTCACCGTCCGAGGCTCGGCCTACCACAGCTATGTCTGGCTCACACTCCAGCAACATCTCCAGACCATCCAACAAAATCGGATGGTCGTCTACCAGGAGCACTCGAATTTGCTCATTGGGGCTCATTGCATCTCAAATTTTTGCTAGTCACATTATAAGAAATACAGGAGCATCGCCCTTAGATTTGGGTTAAGGATAAAAGCACCGGACAGCTAGGTCAGGCTTTGGGGCACCGTGACCGTTATGGCTGTCCCTTGGTTCAAGACACTCTTTACCAACAGCTCAGCATTGATGTGCTGACTGCGTTCTGCCATACCAGTGAGGCCAAAATGTTGGTCTGAGCCAGGGTTTTCAGTCTGGTCAGGAGTTGACGCAAAGCCTATGCCGTTGTCCTGAATGGTCAGAACGCATTGACCCGGCTGATAACTCAGGTTGAGGTGAATAACCGTAGCCTGGGCGTGCTTAAAGGTATTGGACAGCGCTTCTTGACCAATGCGAAACAAGGTATCTTCTACCTCGGGCAACAGCACATAGCTAGGGCCGCTCTGGCTACTTCTCACCCGGATGGCGCTGTGGGCAAAGATCTGGTGGGCTATCTGATCGAGGGCATCGTAAAGGGTGGCCTGTTCGAGATGGTAGGGCCGCAGGGCCTTCATCGCGCGTCGAGCGTCGGCTAACCCCGCCTGGGCTACCTCGGCGCTGGTTTGCAGACAGGCCAGGGCTTTTGTGGGGTCATCGTTGAATTTTCGTTCGGCCACCTCTAGGTACACCAGAATGCTGGTAAACGCCTGGGCTAGACTGTCGTGAATATCTCGCGCCAGGCGACTGCGCTCTTCTACAACTAACAGAGCCTCAGCTTTTTTGCGGTCGGACAAATCAAGCACAAAGCCAATGGCGTATTCTTGATTTTGATCGTAGACGGCGTGCCCCATCAGAACAGGGACTAAACTGCCGTCTTTGCGAAAGTATTCTTTCTCAAAGGGGGTACATTGCCCCAGCGATCGCTGTTCATTGACCGCCTGCCGATCAATTTCAGCATATTTTAGCGGCGTCATATCAATCCAGTTGATCGCTCCTGCATTCAGTTCATCGCGGGTATAGCCCAGCATATCTAGATAACACTGATTGGCCTCAAAAATACGACCATCTAGATTACCAACACTCACTCCAATCAGGTTTGCCTCTACTAGCCGCCTAAATTTTTCTTCGCTTTGGCGCAGGGAGGCCTCAGCCCGTTCACGTTCGCGTTGGAAGCAAGCTTTGAGGCGACGGGCCGTAACGCTATAGGTAACCAGACCCGCTGGCAATCCACCTGCTACCGCAGCACCGCCTAGCCAAACCCATAGAGCAAGACTCGGCGGCATTAGTTTACCTTCCCCGATATTGGGCCTACCCTATCGCTGGTCTGGGTCAGAGTTACTATCGCCAAAGTCTATTGCGTTTCTAACTCTCTTGACTCATGCGGCGGATTTTAAGCACGTCGGTCATCTTGCGGAGCTGCATGAAGGTTTGATCGAGGTGGTCGTGATCTTTGACGTCGAGCCCTAAATCGATCTCGGCGGTTTGACCTGGGAACGTTTTGACCTGGGCTTTGTGAACGTTGATCTGTAAGTCTGTCAGGTGTGACAGAATGTCTTTCAGCACGCCTACCCGGTCAATCACCTCAATCCGCACTTCTACGGGATAAGTTTGACGAGTATCATTATGTTCGCCACAGTTCCAGCTGACGGGAATGATCCGATCGATTGGTATATCAGTCAGGTTCGGGCATCCCTGGTGGTGAACGGCAATGCCCCGGCTACCCAACGACACACTGCCCATAATCGGCTCGCCGGGCAGCGGGTTGCAGCAGCCCGCAATGTGGTGCATTAGCCCCTCAATCCCCAAAATGGGATCTTTAGAGGGGGGCTGGCGCGGGCGCGACGGCTGGGTGACGGCCCCGGCCAAAAACTGACCTGAATCTTGTAACGACGATTCAGAAGATATGGTTTCTAGGGGCTGCGTCGTCTTAATTGCCTCCCGCAGGCGGTTGACGAACAGGTTGAGAGTAACCTCGCCATAGCCTAACCCAGCCAGGAGATCATCTACGGACTGATAGTTGCAGCGCTCAGCCGCGATTTGGGCTGGCTCAGACTTAAGCATGGCCTCGAAGCCGCTGCGGCCCAGCGCTTTTTCGAGCAGGTCGCGGCCTCGGGCCATGTTTTCGTCGCGGTGCGATCGCTTGTACCACTGCCGAATGCGGTTGCGGGCGCTGGGGGTAACGACGAAGTTGAGCCAGTCAAGGCTAGGACGGCTGTTCTTTTGGGTAATGATCTCGACAATATCGCCGTTTTCCAGCGGTGTATCTAGAGTAACGATGCGGCCGTTCACCTTGGCCCCGGCGCAGTGGTTGCCCACTTCAGTGTGAATGCGGTAGGCAAAATCTACCGGCGTTGCTCCCCGGCTCAGAGGCAATACGTCGCCATCGGGAGTAAACACGTAGACGTCTTCGTCAAACAGGTTACCTTTGACGTTTTCGAGAAATTCTCGAGCATCTTTAAGGTCGTTCTGCCACTCCAGCAGCTGCCTGAGCCAGGTAAATTTCTCGTCATCGGCGCTGATGCGGGTGTTGGTGGAGAGACCGGCTTCTTTGTACTTCCAGTGGGCCGCAATGCCGTATTCGGCCACGTGGTGCATCTCCAGGGTGCGAATCTGCACCTCAATGGGCTTACCCTTGGGGCCAATGACTACCGTGTGCAGCGACTGGTAGCGGTTCGGCTTAGGCAGGCCGATGTAGTCTTTGAACCGGCCCGGCACCGGGCGAAAGGCGTCGTGAGCGATAGCTAGGGCTCGGTAACACCCTTCGTTATTGCCCACGATTAGGCGAATAGCAGCAATGTCGTAGATCTCGCTGAAGTCTTTCTGCTGCCGCTCCATTTTGCGGTAGATGCCGTACAGGTGCTTCGGGCGGCTGCTGACATCTACTACCTGAATCTCTGCCTGGTGCATGCGATCGCGCAGGGTTTCGGCCACCTGCACCAGACGCGCCTCTCGGTCGGCACGCTTTTCGGTGACGTGCTGCTGCATTTGCCGGTAGGCGCTGGGTTCTAAATACTTAAACGAGAGATCTTCAAGCTCCCACTTAAAGCGCCCGATGCCCAGGCGGTTGGCCAAAGGCGCAAAGATCTCCATGGTTTCACGGGCGATGCGCTGGCGTTTCTCATCGCTGAGGTGCTCCAGCGTGCGCATATTGTGGAGGCGATCGGCCAGTTTCACAACAATCACCCGAATGTCCTGGGCCATGGCCAAAAACATGCGGCGAAAGTTTTCGGCCTGACGCTCGGTCTTGCTCTCAAAATTGAACTTCGAGAGCTTAGTTACGCCTTCTACCAGCTGCCGCACCTCCTCCCCGAAGTGGCTCTCAAGCTCTTCAGGTGTAACCTCAGTGTCCTCAACAATATCGTGGAGAAAGCCGGAGGCAATCATGGCGCTGTCGCCGCCCAGGTCGCGCAGCAGCCCGGCTACCGCGATGGGATGACAGATGTAAGGCTCACCCGAGGCGCGGTACTGGCCTTTGTGAAGGGTGTAGGCAAACTCAAAGGCCTGACACACCAGCACGTTGTTAGACTTGTCTTCAGGGTCGTGGGCGAGGTCATCCTGGTCGTTGTGGTGGGCCAGCACGCAGGTTTCGAGCCAGCCGGGCAGCGCGCAGTCGTCGGGTAAAGGGGGATAAACCGTTGCAGTCATGGGATGCCAGCGACCTCTCAGGGGAACGGATAAGCTAAGGGATTGCCAAGCTAGATGGCAAGTAAAACAATATATTCAGGTTTGAAGTATTCAGGCCGAAGCCGATAGCGTTCTGTATGATGATTACCGTTTTGAAAAAAGAAGCAATAATTGCTAGGTAGATAGATTTAAATAAGAAACCTCGGCAAAACTCGTACAGTTGTTCTACCGAATAGCTGGGCCTACTTCCTGTAGAGCAGCAAAGTGAGATTACGATAATCTACACCATAACCTTGAGAAACCTACTCCTAACCGCAGTGCGATAGAAGCAGGTGGGCTAGTTCTTAGCTGGTGAAAAGTTGTGTTACAAGCTTAACAGTTGATTAAGCCTAGCAGTGCCTTCCCCTGAGAGAAACCTGCCTTTTGCTGACAAAGCCTCTGAAACATCAGAGGGATTCGCCTAATGTTCCAGAAAGAGCGTACGTTGACCACTTATATATATGATAAGCGCCCTGTCAAATCTTCGATCGCAGCTGCAAGCCCTCGACACCCTGGCGCGATCGGCTAACCCCAGCGGTCGTCAGCTCCAGGAGCAGTTCTTGCTGGCTCAGCAGCACTTTCAGCAGCAGATTTTGCCCCTGGGAGACGCAGTTGCGCCCGCCCAGCCAGCGCTTACCGAAATGAACCGCACCCTGCGACTGCTGGCGATGGATGCGGCCTTCTTGCAGGCCGCGCGCCACTCATCTACGACCCAGCAGCGGCAGCGGCAGCTGATCGAGAAGCTAGAGCAGCTGCTGGGCTTCTGTCAGGTTCTAGAGCAGGCGATCGCCGACGCGACCTAAGACCCCAGCCCGATGGTTTAATAGTAGGGGCCACTGGGCCGATGGTTGAACAGAGCGCCGTGGAGACGTAGACACTTTGTATCAGTGCCCTAAGGAAGGCAGCGTTGACCTTCAAGATAGCGAGCTCGCCCCAGGGCTGTCGGTCAAGGCGTGCTCAAGCTGCGGCGGCGCGTGGATTCCGCCGGAGCACTACCAGAGCTGGCGGCAGCCTCAGATTGAGCCCGATGCCCCTGTCGCGGTCTCAGTCCTGCCGCTGTCGCTAGACGTACCCTTTCAGCCCCCCGCTCTCGATAACCGAGCGGCCCTGTGCCCTGACTGTCGCAGCTACCTGGTGCGGGGCCGTATTACTCTGTCGCAGGGGTCGTTCTATGTAGAGCGCTGCCCCAGCTGCAGCGGTGTCTGGTGCGACTCGGGGGAGTGGGATCTGCTGGGTCAGCTACAGCTGCAAACCCGCATCGACTATATCTTTTCTGCCGACTGGCAGGCCCAGGTGCGCGAGCTAGAGCACAGCGAGCGCGAGAGGCGGGCTACCATCGACAAGCTGGGTCCTGACATCGCCCACCGCCTGTTTGAGCTGGCCCAGCTGCTAGGGGATCACCCCAACGGAGACTTTGGTGTGGCGTACCTGATGCGGCAGATCGATCAGTAGATGGCAGTAGTCAGTAGTAGTCAGTAAAAGGCCTTAACGGAGACAAGGAGAGCCCTAAAGCCTGAATTCTAGGACTGTTTCGCCCTCCATTCCTGCATCTCTATCTTCTTCACTCCCCATCTTCTCGCGTCCCTATGCCTGACAGCCTCCTCACTATCGAGTCTTTTTCGGTCATCTACCCTGGTCAAACCGAGCGGGCGGTTGACCGCGTTTCTCTCAGCCTGTCACCCGGAGAGAAGCTGGGACTAGTGGGTGAGAGCGGCTGCGGCAAGAGTACCCTGGGGCGGGCGGCGCTGCGGCTGCTGCCCCAGGGCAGCGACCTACAGGGGCGGGTGTGGTTCAACAACGAGTCGGTGCTCGCCTTCAGTCCTCAGCGGCTGCGGCAGTGTCGGGGTGAGGTGGTGGCGCTGGTCTTTCAGGACCCTATGACGCGGCTCAACCCGCTGATGACGGTGGGCCACCACTGCGTTGAAACCCTGCGCGCCCATCGCCCGGAGGTTTCTCACGCGGAGGCTAAGTCACGGGCGATCGCGGTGCTAGAGGCTGTTAACATTTCTGCCAGTCGCTTCGACCAGTATCCCCACGAGTTTAGCGGCGGCATGCGTCAGCGGGTGGCGATCGCCCTGGCTATGATTCTAGAGCCCCAGCTGATTGTGGCTGATGAACCTACAACCAGCCTAGACGCTACCGTGTCGGCCCAAATTCTCGATGAGCTTACCCGCCTGTGCACTGAGCTGGGCACGGCGCTGGTGCTAATTTCCCACGATCTGTCGATGGTGGCGGAGTACTGCGATCGCGTTGCGGTGATGTACCAGGGCCGGGTGGTTGAGGAGGGCACCGCTGTCTCGGTGTTTCAAGATCCCCAGGATGACTACACGCGATCGCTAGTCGAGTCGGCTTTAAAAATGCAGCAGGCCGAGGGGTTGACCTACTCTGCCACCGCTGCCGAGCCGCTGCTGCGGCTGACCGAGGTCAAACAGTACTACACCCTAGAGTCCAATCCCCTGGCCCAGCTGCTGGGTGGACCAGCCCCTAAAGTCATCAAGGCCGTCGACGGCGTCTCGCTCGATATTTATCCCGGCGAGGTAGTTGGGCTGGTGGGCGAGTCGGGCTGCGGCAAAAGCACCCTATCGCGCACTATTTTGCAGCTGGTTAAGCCTACTGCTGGGCAGGTTGAGTTTAACGGCACTGAACTTACTACCCTGTCGCGGCAGGCAATGCGGCATCAGCGACGCCAGCTGCAAATGGTGTTTCAAGATCCCCTCGCCTGTCTCAACCCGATGATGACCGTGGGCAAAAGTATCGCCGATCCGCTGCTGATTCACGGATTGGCCACCGTCGATGAGGCCGAAAAGGAAGCCCACGACATGCTGGCCCGCGTCAGCTTGTACCCTACAAACGACTACTTTGATCGGTTCCCCGGCGATCTCTCTGGGGGGCAGCAGCAGCGGGTAGCGATCGCCCGCGCCCTGATCACCAAGCCCGAGCTAGTTATTTGCGACGAGCCGGTCAGCATGCTCGACGCCACGGTGCAAACCCAGGTGCTCGACCTCATGATTGCTCTCAAGCAGGAGTTCGACCTCACCTATCTCTTCATCACCCACGATCTGTGGGTGGCAAGGTTTATGTGCGATCGCATCGCCGTTATGCAGCAGGGCAAAATTGTCGAGCTAGCCCTCACCAAAACGCTGTTTAGTTCTCCTCAGCATCCCTACACTCAAACCCTGCTAAAAGCGGCACCGACGCTGGCCACGGGGCACAGGTCTTAGAACAATCCACCTACATTTCGTGAACATCGTGAACATAAGGAGCGACCGTCTGGAAAGTCAGCTACGCTCTTGAAAGCGTCTAGCGACGGGTTTTCTAAGGCATCTATGAAACAGCTTCCCTTCAGCATCCAAAAAATCATCTTTACCAATGATTCGGCTGAAATCGTCGATATGAGTGATGACGGCGGTGCTGAAGGCAAGATTCCGGGCTACTTCGTCATGAGCAGCGCTCCGCCCAACATTGAAGAAGCTCAAGAAGCCAGCGAAGAAATTCAGCAGCAGGCCGCCCTGGGCATCAACGCCATTGCCGACCACCTGCACCGCATGATTGCCGCCGACGGCAGCGCCGAAATGGTGATCACGGTGCACGGCTACAACACCAGTCTTCACGGTGTAAGCGCCTGGTACAAAAATATTTTTAAATACGTCAATCGCCACGACTCAGCCACGGCTGCTCTCTCAAACCGAATTTTTGTCGGCTACCGCTGGCCCTCCGAAAGTGTTGCGCTGAGTCAGCCAAAATCTATTGTCCAGGCTTTAGCAGCGCTGCCTCCCCTACCCCGTGATCTGCTTGTAACGGGTGGAATCTGCGCGCTTGCCCTGCTGGTCTTCGAGCTGATCGCCTTTGGCGAAACGGTGTGGGGCTTTGTGCTCAGTCTTGTTTTCACGCTGCTGTTTGTGCTGGGCACGCTGATGCTGGCTCTGGTGGTAATCAGGCTGGTGGTGTACTTTCGCGACAGCTACCGAGCCGATAACTTCGGAGTCCTAGACC
>JBARUP010000419.1:0-2689 GCA_049645805.1 Nodosilinea sp. | reverse complement strand
GGCATTAGAAAAAGCAGTAATGTTGATTAACAAAAGACCGAGAAAATCACTTGACTACAAAACACCATTCGAAGTATTCTACTCAGATAAATCAGACGCTGATGCACTTCAGATTTGAATTGGCGCTCTAAAGAGCAAGAAAGCAGGGTAAGCGCAAGAAAAGCATCGAAAAATTGTGCTATGTTGCGAGCCCTGCGGCAAGGACAGTGAGCATGTAATCAGGACTCATCGAAGCTCGCTTCGCCTTCTGCTTGAGACTTCGTTTCTTTGAGGTTTCCTGGTTCAGCACACTAATGGCCAAGCGACGCAAGAGCGCCATGTTCTCAGCCCCATGGCCCCGTCGAATACGAGAGTGATCTTCACCCCAAGTGACATCAAGCACCCAGTGGAGTTGATTCTCGATACCCCAATGGGTGCGAATTGCCCGACCAATGAGCGCTGCATCGCAGGGCAACGAGGTGAGATAAACCATCGTCTCACAGGTGATCTTGTTCCAGAGGTGACGGACCCGCTTCACCATGACGAGGGTTTTGAGGCCCGCCCAGTCTTCAATTTGGTGCAACTCTCCCATGACGGAGACCGGTACGGCCCACACCTGCCGATGCTCCCGTCGATGATGGCCCGACTCTACCCGAGCGTCATAACTGTGCTCTAGCCCCTCAAAGTGTGTGGCCTCGGCCTGCTCAAACCATGTTGTGACCTCGGCCCACAGAATAGGGTGATTGGCTTTAAGACAGAGGACGTAATCAGCACCGTGCCCAATGATGTCACGGGCAATCTCCTTCTGGGTGCCCATGGCATCTAGGGTAATGATGCAGCCGCTGATATCGAGCAACTTGAGCAACGCGGGAATGGCAGTAATCTCATTGCTCTTGGCGGCCACCTTCACCTGGCCTAACAACAGCCGATGCTCGCTGGCCCAGGCGCTGACAACATGGAGCGCGGACTGCTTATGGTTGCGGTCGTAGGACCCTTTAATCGTCTTACCGTCGATGGGTATCACTTGGGCACCACTACCCTCAACGATCTGTTTCACCCAGCCTAGAAAGCAACGCTCTAGGGCATCCGGGGCCATCCGCTCGAACAGCCGACGATACGTGTCGGCATGGGGCACCCCGCTCGGCAAAGAGAATAAGGTGCTCAGCCACGCCTCGTGGCTTTCAGCGTAGGTTTCGATGTCCTCCCAACCCGTCGCGCCGCCGATGACGGCTAGAATCGCTATCATCACGATGCTTAAGAACGGGTGCTCTATCCCCTGGCTGCCGCGCGGGTCTGCTAGCTCAGCAAAGTGTGACTCCCACTGCTGTTGAATGGAGGCGGCATCGGTGGCTGCCCATAAGGGCGGCTTAGTCTGACCGGTTTTAGCGGTCTCGTCGTGCGGGGCAAAGCCTTGGCTCATGAAAACTCGCAGGGGGTGCAATGATGGGATGCCCCTAGCATGTCACAACCCCTTTTTTCTTGCGCTTACCCTGCATCAGCAACCTCGCTCCCTTCTATTTTGAAACAGCTAGAGGTAAGCTTTAGCCCCACTTTCCTGACTGGGAGTAAGCAGCATAAAAATTTTGTTAGAGGGAAAGTTTCTGCATGTCAACACTAGAGTAGGGGTGATATGCAGAAACTTTCCGTATATCATCTCAATTTTTCTAGATCACGAGAAACTTTCCGCATATAGCGGTTTTCATAATTATTGAGAGCAGTAGCAGCAATGAGAAAACCAGTTTTTAATGTCACTTGCAGAAGCTTGTCCAAAGGCTGTTTCGATAGCATTACTTAACGCTTCATAACTGCGGGCTCCTAACGTCTTGAGAATCGACTTGACTTTCGACCAAAAGTTTTCAATTGGGGAAAAGTCCGGTGAGTACGGCGGCAGATAGACTAATCTTGCCCCGGCCGCCTCAATCAAATGCCGGATCTCTTCGCCTTTATGGATGGAGCAGTTATCCATCACCACACACGCTCCTGGCCACAGATTAGGGACAAGACGGGCTGCCACAAACGCCTCAAAACTTAAGCCGTCAAACGCGCCTAGAATGACGGCAGACGCCACCACGCCGGATAAACTCAACCCCGCTACTATCGACACGTTTTGGCCTCGTTTGGGCTGTACTCCATAGGCCCGTTGACCTCGCATAGCCCAGGCAAAGAGGCGAATTAACCCCAGATTGACGCCTGACTCATCAATAAAAACTAAATCCTCAACTCGGATGTCTCTGATGTCATCCCAGTACTCACGTCGTAGACTCTGTACCCGCTCGCTCGCTTTCTCGCTCGGATGAAGGGCTTTTTTTTTGGACGTCAGATTCAGGCGTTTCATCACCCGACACATTGTCGACTCGCTCACGCTGACCCCTGACTGCTCATTAAGGGCCTGGCAGAGTTCCCCTAGATTGATGTCGGGGGTAGCGCTCACGAGGTCTTTGACCACTTGTTCCTGCTCTGGACTGAGGGCTCTTGGACGTCCCGGTCGAGGCTTTGGGGCTAGTTGCCCGGTTTCCCGATATTGTTTGAGCAGTCTGGTGACAACGCTTGGGGCAACTCGAAACCGATTTGCAATCTGCCGCTGGGAGATCGGCTCGTTTTCGTAGGTCTCGATGATTTTCTGGCGCAAGTCAAGGGAATAAGCTTTCATGCTTAACGGCTAATTTTCTCAACCGCTAACTATAGTCCATAATTATGCAGGCCGCTATAT
>JBARUP010000418.1:0-2973 GCA_049645805.1 Nodosilinea sp. | reverse complement strand
GGGTCGATCTCATTCGCGATTTGCCCTCAGAGCCGGGCTATCAGGCGTGGGTAGCGGCACTGGGGCAGTTCCCCTATGTATTTGGCATTGATGGACTGTTGGAAGACATTCAACCCCCTCCGGCCTTGCCCCCGGAGCGAGTGGGGTTTGCCGATTTTCCCTTCGATCAAGATGGCTTCATCCGCCGATTACTGCTAGCAGCTGAAGATCCAGCCTCTGGAGAACCTCGCCTTTCTCTGGCTCTGCGGCTAACGGCAGCCTATTTGAGGGCAGAGGGGCAGCCGGTAGAGTATTTTGCTCAGGATGGCTTAGCTATTCGTTTAGCTGACATTCGCCCCCCCAGGGTCTCGGCTAATACTGGAGCCTATGTACAAAACCATGCCAGAGATTATCAAGTGCTGCTGAATCCCCGCAGTGGGGCGGTAGCCTTCCAGCGAGTCTCTCTGGCAGCGGTGATGGCCGGGGAGGTGGGCCCGGAGCTAATTCGCGATCGCATTGTTTTGGTAGGCGTCATCGCCCCAACTGTACCCGACATTCTCCCCTCTGCCGCCATAGTAAGTGACATTCCCAGCGCGGTTTATGGGGTCGAACTGCACGCCCATGCCATTAGCCAGCTGCTCGGTACCGCACTAGACGACCGGGTCATGATTCGGGTTTGGCCTGATGGCGTGGAATATCTCTGGATTGCGCTTTGGGGCGGTTTAGGCCTCTGGCTGGTGCGGCGCTTTCCCCAGCCCGTTGGCTATGTCGCTATGGTTGTTGGCCTCGGCCTAGGGCTGATAGCAGGCGGCTATACTCTGCTGTGGTTAGGAGGATGGTGGATTCCTGTGGTACCGCCGCTGCTAGTCTTTGGCATCAACGGTCTGGTGCTGTCAGGCTTTTATCTGTATGACCAGGCCATGCGAGGCCGCATCGAAGAACGACAACAGGTGATTGAATACACCTTCAACACCATTCACAACGGTCCTATTCAAGATCTGGCCTACATTCGCCGCCTAGCGGAAAGTGACGACAGCTTTGCCCCCCTTGCGCCAAGGCTACAGGGGCTAGAGCAGGCGCTGCGCTCCTTGTATGTTCGGCTCGAGCAAGCAGCCCAAGCTAAGCCAGAGCAACCCACCCTAATGGTGGGAGACCGCAGCCTAAATTTAGATGAACCCCTAGAGCACAACCTCTACGAAGTTTATGCCCAAACCCTGCGGCGAGACCTGCCAGGGTTCCAGAGCCTGAAGGTAAAACTGATCAAGTTCGAGCCACTGCAAGTCAGCAGGCTGTCGGCCAGAGACTATCGACATCTGTGCCGGTTTTTAGAAGAAGCACTCTGCAACGTAGGGAAACATGCCAAATCCTCTACTCGGCTGAAAGTGATATGCCACTGCATCAACCAGGAAAACCTAATTCGCGTGGAAGACAATGGAGAACTTACTGAATTATCGGTGTCGCCCCCCCTAGACCCTCCTTCATCTGGTCAGCACAGGGGGGGATGGGGTACACGGCAGTCCCTCAGCCTGGCCAAGCAACTGAAAGGCACCTTTCAGCGAGGGGCGCTAACGCCCAAAGGCACCTATTGCGAGCTGAGATGGCCAGGTCGGGTTATGCCCAGAGCTAAAGAGATTTAAAAAACCATGGTTGTTCTGTCTTCTGTAACTCGATAAGCGCCTAACGAGTTACAGGCAGACAACATGGCAAAGCTTTCTTACCTAATTGCAACCGTTCTGGTTGTTACTTACGTCTTCAAAGCCGGTTCAGCGGAAGCGCCCCAAAAGTCTCAGCCCCTTCTAGACACGACCCAAAATGTCTACGCCAGCAATATTACCGATGGCGAAATCATCCTCGTCGGTAACCGACGCCCCCGGCACCCAGTAGGTGGCCGACGCCCAATTCGAGTCTGATTAGAGTACAGCAAACGTTTACGGGGTATGCCCCCTGTCCAGGCTTACCCCACGTCTACCCATCCTAGGCGGAGATCACCCATACCCAAAAATCAAAAAGCTAATGTCTCTCACAAGTATTTCTCTCCCTAAATCTATGTCCCCTCATCCTATTGATGCTCAACTGCAAGCCTGTCTCCGGCAGTACCCTACTGCCGATCGCCGCCAGCGCAGAAAATTACTCACCCGCTTGCTGGGGTTACTGCAAAAATTTGATCACCTCTGGCGAGGCGATGGCGTTGATGCTGATGCCTACGCTAATGCCTATCAAAGGGTCATGCTCCAACTGCCTCGACGACTGGAAATCGATGGGTTTGCCAACCTTGAGTTCGTAGTCTGGTTTAATCAGCAGCTCGTAAGCGAGGTTATTTCACAATCTAAAAAAGTGTGGCGTGGAGGCAATACTGAAGCTGATCTGTATCAAGAGGCCCGACAAATTGCCACAGAAGAACTGCTCAGAAAGTTTGAACACTACGACGCCAGCAAAGGAACCGTGATTCACTGGTACAACAATCTGCTGAAATGGCGAGTTTTAGATCTCTACAAAAAGCGTGGTGGGGAAGTCGCCAAGACCCTCTCCATAGATGATGATTGCGACGACGATGCTAAACCCGTTACTCAACTCAAAGATGACAGTGATCAGCCTGAAGAGCTCGCTCGCGGCAGAGAACTAGTTGATCATATAGTTCAATGGATAGACCAGATTCGTCCCCAGCTAGAGAAATGCTGCCTGCGAGATCGGGCTGATATCAACTGCTTTACCCTAATTCTCAAGCGGCTTCCGCGGGAGATCGAGGGCAGTTTCGGCCAGTTCACCGATAGCCCGTCCTGGCAAGACATTGAGGCCGAGCTAGAGGCTCCTGTGCGGAACATTCGCTACTGCTTTACCAAGCGATGCCTACCCCTGCTCAAAAACCGATTCCCCATTGAACAGTACGTTTGAGGCCGGAAAATCAGACCTATCGCTCGACATCTGACCAGTTCTTTAGCCTTGCAAAAGAAAGGAACAGATTGCACTCTGATTAGACCACTGCGATAGCTATAT
>JBARUP010000417.1:0-5215 GCA_049645805.1 Nodosilinea sp. | reverse complement strand
CAACATCGGAGCGCACGTCTAGGGAGCCTGTACTGGACGGGCTGCCCTTGCTACCCTTAGGCCGCTGGGTGACAGCAGGTGCCGTTTGAGCAGGCTGAAGGTGACTACGACCGTTTTGGATAACCCGCAACATCTGCGAAAGCTGCTGTTCGACATTGGAAAGTACTTGATCAGCATAGACATCGGCCTCCTGCTGAATCATGTCCTGCTCTGTCAAGGCCTTCTGTCTCAGAGATTCCCATTCGCGCTGGGCCTGCGTCTGCATTTGCTCAATATCGTCAATTACCTGGGTACGCAGGCCGTCACAGTCTTTTTGAGCCTGGGCTCTAATTTGCTGGGCCATTTGCTCTGACTGACGCACAATACCCAGTTCGTCTAGCATCTGTGCGGCCTGCTGTTCAGCCGCCGTCAGCAGTTCTTGAACATAGTCTTCGGCTTCGGCTACTAGGGTGCTGCGCTGCTGCAAGATCTGCATTGCCTGGCGGAAAGCCGGCGGCAGGTTGAGGCGAATTGCATCAAGCTGATCAAGCAGTAGATCTTCATCAACTAGGGTGCGACCGCTGAAGGGCACTCGAGGACTGGCTAAAATAATTTCTTCTAGCTTATTGAGATCCTGCTGAATATCAATTTCGCCAGGATTGGGCAGGGCTGTTCCCGTCTCCGTCGCCTCTACAGACAATCCATTGGTTTGGGCACCGACGGGCTGGGTGCCGCGGGGTTGACCACTACGGGCCTGGGTATTGATGTTGGCGGGGTCTGGGCGTAGCATTGGTAAACGTCTCGCGCTACATGGTGGGGAACAAGGTGATCAATAGGGCCGCCAAAGTGAGCGATTTCTTTGACCAGGCTGCTGCTAAGAAAGCCGTATTCTGTAGAGGTTGAGAGAAAAAGAGTTTCGATATCCTCAGCTAAGGTTTTATTAGTATGCGCCATTTGCAGCTCTTTTTCGAAATCTGAGAGCACTCGCAGCCCTCGTAGAAGTACCTGAGCCTGATGCTGGCGGGCGTAGGTAATGGTCAAACCGTCGTAGTGATCAACATCGACGTTGCTGAGGTGCCCCACTGAACGCTCAATTTGCTCAATCCGCTCAGCTATAGAAAACATGGGCACTTTGTTTGGATTGCTAGACACCAGCACGGTGACCCGTTCAAATAAGCGACTTCCGCGGGTAATAATGTCGACATGGCCCAGGGTAATGGGGTCAAAACTGCCGGGATAGATGGCAATCAAAACTGCACTAGATAGTACGAATGTGGCGATTATAGCTAAGTTCTAGCTGTTTAGGGCCACTTGTCAGGCGTTGACTCCGCGATCGCTGCGGGCAGGCATTTGCAGTAGATACGATCGCAGCGAGCCGTCTCTACACCGGTAGCTGGCTGGTAGCCGCTGGCTTCGTATAGGCCCACCGCTGCCCTCAGCACTGAGGCGGTTTCGAGCCAAATCTCACTGAAGCCACGCTGCTGAATGGTGGCTTCAATCGTGCTCAGCAGGTAGCGCCCTAGCCCCTGGCCCCGCGCCTGAGGCAGTAGGTACATCTTGCGCAACTCCACAGCGTTTTTGCCTCGACTGGTGGGTCGATAGCCTGCGGTGCCCACGAGTTTTCCGTCAGCCTCTACAACCCAAAATTCGCCGCCCGTTGCCCAGTAGCAGGCTTCAACCTCTTGAGCATCGCGATCGCTGTCGGCGGGTTCACAGGTCAGATCGTATTCCGTTAGCACCTGGCTGATCAGGGCCACAGCCGCATCGCGATCGCCGGGCTGCCAGCTGCGAACCAGGTAGGGAGCAAAGGTGCTGCGGTGGTCAAGGGGCATCAGATGTCTCTAGCTGTGAACACGGGGCTGGGGGTGCAGCGTAGATAAAATATCGCTTTCGGCAGCGGCCAGACGTTCCAGCCGGTCTTCTACCTGGGGGCGAGAAAAACGGTCTGTAGCAAGCACCCAGTAGGCACCGTAGTGGCGGGCTTCCGAGGCTATCAAGCTGCGATAGAAGTGGGCCAGCTCTGGGTCAGAGCAGTGCTCACCCAAGAGCCCCAGTCGCTCATGACTTCGGGCTTCGATTAGGGCCGATACCAGCAGTACGTCGAGCTGGCGGTGGGGCTCGCTTGGCCGCACCTGCTGGCGCAGAGCGGCTCCATAGGGCGGCGGCGGCAGCGGCCCAAAAGCAATATTGCGACGCTCTAGCCACTGGTTGACTTGGGCAAAGTGGGCTAGCTCTTCCTGGGCGATCGAGGTTAGCGTCTTAACTAATTCAACGTCTGACGGATAGCGATTAATTAAACTCATCGCCACCCCCGCAGCCTTGCGCTCGCACTGGGCATGGTCAAGCAAGATTACGTCTAGGGCGGCCAAGGACTGCTCCAGCCAGGCTTGAGAGGTTGGCGTCTGGAGAAATTTAATGGTGGCAGCGACCATGGCTGGCGATGTAAACGGCTAATGCAGACCCTTGATATGCTGTACCAGAGCATGCAGGCCAAGGCGGTAGCTGTCGGCTCCAAAGCCGCAAATTTGCCCCACGGCTACGGCAGCAATATAGGAATGATGGCGAAAGGGCTCACGTTTGTGAATATTGCTGAGGTGTACTTCAACGGTGGGGATGCCTACGGCGGCGATCGCATCTCGAATGGCTACGCTGGTGTGGGTATAAGCGCCCGGATTAAACAAGATACCGTCTTTGCTGCCGAAGCAGGCCTGGATGCAGTCTACTAAAGCACCCTCACCGTTCGACTGGAAAGAATCTAACGATGCCCCAAGTGAACTGGCCTCATTGGCCAGCATCGCCTCAACAGTAGCCAGCGTCTGACTACCGTAAATTCCGGGCTCTCGCAAGCCCAGCATATTCAGGTTGGGGCCGTGGATAACCTGAACCCTAAACAATAGCCTAGCTTCCCGTAATGTTTGTGAGTCGACACCTTGAAGAGCTGCGCAAACTAGCCGGGACCTATTGCAACCGGCTCAAACGTTTGGCGAAAGAACCAATCACCTCAACAAGCTTCGGCGAAAATGCCTAGCGATGATGTTCATCTACAGGAATAGGAATCCGCTCAGGCTCTCCGTGAGGTTCAGGACCAAACAGAGCCTCAATGACTCGGTCGACCCAGTCTCGCAGTTTTTCGAGAGCCTCTTCGATGTAATCCATTAGGACAAAACTCCTTAGTGGCATGCGCTAGCCCATGTGCTCTTACCTAAAATTAGCCCTAGGCCAATTAAGCTAGTTTGGGCTGCACTTTTCCATAATTACATAATAGCCATTTGAAGCAAATGATCAACCTAACCGCTAGATAAGATTGCGGCGCAGGGCATCAAGCGCCGAAAGAGCACTGAGCTGACGCACCCAATCGCGCCCCCGGTAGCCGGAAAACTCGTGTCTGTAGCTCATCACCTCGCCACTAGGCGTCGCCAATCCAACGTAAACTAGCCCCACTGGTTTGCCAGGGCTGCTCCCTTCTGGTCCAGCAATACCGGTAATACTCAAGGCCCAGTCGGTGTGCAGCAGCGCTTTAGCTCCCGCTGCCATTTGCTGGGCCACGATCGCGCTTACGGCTCCCTGCGCGTCTAGGGCTGTCGCATCGACTTTGAGTAATTCAACTTTCACCCGATTGTCGTAGGCAATGACGCCGCCGTAGAAATAAGCTGAGCTACCGGCAATATCGGTGAGCAAGTGGCCTAGGCCGCCCCCTGTGCATGACTCGGCCACCGCCACGGTCTGCTGGCGCTGCACCAGGAGCTGACCCACTACCGAAGCCAGCGTATCGTCATCGGCCCCGTAGCAGTCGTCTTTTACTAGATCACGAATGCCTGCTTCTACTGGCTCAATCTGAGCCAGGGCGGCTGTAGTCGAGTCAGCCATAGCGGTAATACGCAGCTTGGCTTCGCCTTTGCTGGCGTAGGGGGCTACCGTCGGGTTGTTCTGACTAAGGTAGGGAGCTACTCGCTCTGCTAGGGCAGATTCGCTGACGCCCCAAAACCGCAGCATGCGGCTGACGATTGTGGTTGTCACCCAGCCGTGATGGTGCAGGTAGGGCACAGCAGTTTCGCGCCACATGGCCTGCATCTCACGCGGCACGCCGGGAAAGGTCATCAGGCTCAAGTTGGGCTGTGGCGACCAGATGATACCCGGAGCTGTGCCCTGGGGATTAGGTAGAACCTCAGCTCCCTCTGGCAGCAGCGCCTGCTTGCGATTGCTGGGGGGCATCGTGCGCCCCCGAGCCGTAAATTTAGTCTCAATGTCGGCCAGCAGGTCGGGATGCTCAACTAAAGAGGCACCAAACAGATTGGCCAGCGTCTCTATGGTCAAGTCATCGGGGGTAGGTCCTAGCCCGCCGGTAAAGAGAAGAAGCTGCGATCGCTTGGCGGCGACGGCCACAGCCTGTTGAATACGATCTGGGTTGTCGCCTACAACGCTCTGGTAGTAGTGGGCAATACCCAGAGCGGCCAGCTCTTTCGCCAGAAACTGGGCGTTGCTATTGAGAATATCCCCCAGCAGCAGCTCAGTGCCAACGCAAATGACCTCTGCACTTTTGGCGATCGGGCAGTAGTCGAGGGGCTCAATCTGGGTAGGCATTGGGGTCCTAGGGCTTGCAGGGGCAGGATGTCTATGTCTGAGGCGCATCTATGTCTGAGGCGCAATAGTGTCATTATGACCATTGCGGGGAACCAGGAAAAGCCTAGTTGGCCAAGCGGCGTCCTTGAGACGTCCTGACGATGGTGGTGCAGTAGTTGGCGCAAGGGAGATAGCCCGATGGCAGGTTGGAGTAATGGTCAAAAACCCGCCCGCTGGGGCAACGGCCTCAGAGCTGTCTTTGGGGGCGATCGCAACCCTGTGCCCTCTGGTCTGCTGGCCCTTGTCCTAGGGGGGTTACTCTACCGCACCCTGGTCGCCTTCTGGATGCTGCCGGGATTTGACGAAGCCTACTACTACCTCTACAGCCGCTACCTGAGCTGGAGCTACTTCGACCATCCGCCCATTGTGGCGCTAACAACGGGCGCAGGCTGGTGGCTAACCGGGATTATTTCTCCCTTTACCCTCCGACTGGGGGCGCTAGGGCTGTACTGCTTCAGTCTGGCCTTTTTATACCTGGCGGCAGCGCGTCTGTTTTCG
The DNA here is from genome assembly GCA_049645805.1 of Nodosilinea sp. Classification (GTDB taxonomy): domain Bacteria; phylum Cyanobacteriota; class Cyanobacteriia; order Phormidesmidales; family Phormidesmidaceae; genus Nodosilinea. The sequence continues at coordinate 118 of JBARUP010000417.1, read as the reverse complement.
ATCGCGGTAGGGCAAATGACCGTGGCCATTGTTACTCTGATACCGCTATTTGCCATCGGCTTTGGCATTCTTACCTCCCCTGATAACGGGCTGATTCTGTTTTGGAGCGCCACTTTAC
>JBARUP010000416.1:0-5549 GCA_049645805.1 Nodosilinea sp. | reverse complement strand
GTTGCCAAGTCAGCAAGACTGGCATCGATTACCTCATCAAAGAGAAATTTTAGGCTTCAGCCCAAGATATTCTGACGGCAGCACTCATGCTTTACGGAGTCCTAACTTCTCAACCTTTAAGGATGCTTGGAAACAATTGACAGATTTTCAGCTTCATGTTATTGAACGCCTGCAAGAACTTGATAAGAATTAGCAACCCGGAACAAGGTTATGTTCATTCGCGGCAAAAGCATCCGTTGCAAACGCTCAATTCAACCCCGTGGCCGCAATGCACCGCTCTAGTTTGGCGAATTTCTCGGCGTACAAATTCGGTGCATTGCTTCGCGAATGCACCTTACGCCTGCTTTGGGCGCATGGTGGGCACTGCGGCGGGGGGCATACTGCGGTGCAGCGATCGCGCCCTCGCATTCAACGCAGAGTTGTAGGACAAATAAAACACAGGGCAACACACCATGGGATGCCCTCTCAACCTGCCCTGTTCGACCACCTAGCCAACCCTCCCAGCAAGCCAGGTGATAAGATAGAAAAACACTTTTTCTCCCTACCAGCCTCCCTCCGGCCCTGGGCAGGTGCGGACATCGCCCCTTGCTGTGCGACCTTCCTTGCGATTGACTAAGTGCAATACCCTATGCTGACCTGCCTGAATTCATGCTGAAGAACCTCCTCGGTGACCCCAACGCGCGCAAGCTTAAAAAGTATCGTCCCGACGTGGTCGAGATTAACCTGCTGGAGGAAGAGATTCAGCAGCTCTCTGATGAAGCCCTAGCGGCTAAAACTGGGGAGTTCAAGCAGCGCATCGAGACGGGTGAAACCCCAGACGACCTGCTACCCGAGGCTTTTGCGGTGGTGCGCGAAGCCTCAAAGCGGGTTCTGGGAATGCGTCACTTCGATGTCCAGCTGATTGGCGCTATGGTGCTCCACGACGGGCAAATCGCCGAAATGAAAACCGGAGAGGGCAAAACTCTGGTTGCCACTCTGCCCTGCTATCTCAATGCGTTGTCGGGTAAAGGGGCCCATGTGGTTACCGTTAATGATTACCTCGCCCGCCGCGACGCCGAGTGGATGGGGCAGGTTCACCGTTTTCTGGGTCTCAGCGTAGGCTTGATTCAGCAGGGTATGTCACCCGCCGAACGGAGGAAAAACTACGGCTGCGACATCACCTACGGCACCAACAGCGAGTTTGGTTTTGACTACCTCCGCGACAACATGGCTACCGCCATCGAAGACGTGGTGCAGCGCCCTTTCAACTACTGCGTCATTGACGAAGTTGACTCAATTTTGATTGACGAGGCTCGCACGCCGCTGATTATTTCGGGCCAGGTAGAGCGCCCTAGCGAAAAGTACAATCGCGCCAACGAAGTGGCCCGCGAGCTGGAGGCCGAAGAGCACTACGAAGTCGATGAAAAGGCCCACAACGTACTGCTCACCGATGAGGGCTTTATCAGGGCCGAAGAAGTGCTGGGCGTACAGGATCTTTTTGATCCTAAAGATCCTTGGGCTCACTACGTATTTAACGCTATCAAGGCCAAGGAACTCTTTACTAAAGATGTCAAGTACATCGTTCGCAACGACGAGATCATCATCGTGGACGAGTTTACGGGCCGGGTGATGCCCGGTCGCCGCTGGAGCGACGGTCTGCACCAGGCTATTGAGGCTAAAGAGCATGTCGAAATTCAGCCCGAAACCCAGACCTTAGCTAGCATCACCTACCAAAACTTCTTTTTGCTCTACCCCAAACTGTCGGGTATGACCGGCACGGCCAAGACCGAAGAGGCGGAGTTTGAGCGCATTTACAACCTTGAAGCCACCATCATCCCCACTAACCGGCCTGCCGCTCGCCGCGATCTTTCTGATGTGGTCTACAAGAACGAAGAGGCCAAGTGGAAGGCCGTAGCGGCAGAGTGTGCCGAAATGCACGAGGCTGGTCGACCGGTGCTGGTGGGCACCACCAGCGTGGAGAAATCTGAGGTGCTATCGGCGCTCCTCAGCGATCGCGGCGTGCCCCACAACCTGCTTAACGCCAAGCCCGAGAACGTAGAGCGAGAGTCTGAGATTGTAGCCCAGGCCGGACGCAGCGGCGCGGTTACGATTGCCACCAATATGGCCGGTCGCGGCACCGATATCATCTTAGGCGGTAACGCCGAGTATATGGCCCGTCTCAAGATGCGCGAGTACCTGATGCCTCGCATTGTTAAGCCCGAAGATGAAGACGAGTTTGCGGTAACCGCCGTCCCTGGCACCAAGGGACGCGCTCCGGCCCAGGGCTTCGGCGGCAGCAAAAAGGTGAAGACCTGGAAGGCCTCACCCGATATCTTCCCTATTAATCTGTCTCCCTCTACTATTGAGGAGCTAAAGTCCACCGTAGATCTGGCCGTAGCCACCTACGGTGAGCGCAGCCTTTCCGAGCTTCAGGCCGAAGACAAGCTTGCCGTAGCTGCTGAAAAAGCCCCCACCGACGACGCGGTGATTCAAAAGCTGCGCGATGTGTACAACCGCATTCGAGAAGAGTACGAAGCGTTCACCGGTACCGAGCACGACAACGTCATTCACGAGGGCGGTCTGCACGTTATTGGCACCGAGCGTCACGACTCGCGCCGCATTGACAACCAGCTGCGGGGTCGGGCCGGTCGCCAGGGCGACCCGGGCTCCACTAAGTTCTTTCTCAGCCTGCAAGACAACCTGCTGCGTATCTTTGGCGGCGATCGCGTTGCGGGCCTGATGAACGCCTTTCGGGTCGAGGAAGATATGCCGATCGAGTCGGGTATGCTGACGCGATCGCTGGAAGGTGCGCAGAAGAAGGTTGAAACCTACTACTACGACATTCGTAAGCAGGTATTTGAGTACGACGAAGTGATGAACAACCAGCGCCGCGCTATCTACGCTGAGCGTCGCCGAGTGTTAGAAGGCGATCAGCTCAAAGAAATGGTGATTGGCTACGCTGAGCAAACCATGGACGATATTGTGACCGCCTATATCAACCCAGAGCTGCCCCCCGAAGAGTGGAAGCTGCCGGAGATCGTCAGCAAAGTCAAGGAGTTTGTCTACCTGCTCGCCGACCTTACCCCTGAGCAGCTTGAAGACCTCTCCGTAGGCGAAATTAGAACCTTTCTCCACGAGCAGGCTCGTATTGCCTACGACATGAAAGAGGCCCAGGTCGACCAGATCAAGCCAGGGCTAATGCGCGAAGCCGAGCGCTTTTTCATTCTTCAGCAGATCGACAGCCTGTGGCGCGATCACCTTCAGCAGATGGACGCCCTGCGAGAAAGCGTAGGCCTGCGCGGGTATGGCCAAAAAGATCCGCTGATCGAGTATAAGAGCGAAGGCTACGAAGTCTTTCTCGACATGATGACAGGCATTCGGCGTAACGTAGTCTATACCCTGTTTCAGTTTCAGCCCCAGCCCCAGCAGCAGGTGAAGGCCTCTCAGCAGGTAGGGTAGCGCTCGTGGGTAGTGCAACGGGGAAAGGTTTCATACAGACTGCTTTGCGTCGTCTATCGCTAGACATAACCACTGTTAGACACAACCACAGTACGTAGATTCTCGCAACCAAAGCCGACAAAATTTGCCTAGGGTTCCCAGTGTGTAAACCCTTGATTCAAATCTCTAGTCTGGCTACCGATCAAGGGCCTGAGGATGTAGAAAGGATAAGTACAGCTAGACACAACCACTTTGTGGCATTCTTTACTAACCCCATGCGAGGTCGAGTTTTTTCTTGGTCATTGGCGGCTGGGGCGCTGGCGCTGGGCCTAGTTTCCCTAGCTCCTGTTATGAGGGCTGCTGCCCAGTCTTTACCTCAGTCAAGCCTGCTAGCCCAGGCAACCCGCTGGATTGAAGTTGGCGGTGTCTCTGGTGACGTTACCTACCGCGCTCAAGAGAACCGATCGGCTCGATCCGGCGACCGGCTGAGCACTGGTAACGGGCTTTCAACCAGCCGCCGCGCCACCGCCGTGCTCAACATTGATGATGACATTGGGGTGATTCGAGTTGCCGAACGAACCGATTTAATCGTTGACCAGCTCGGTATCTTGTCCGACGGCGCTCGGGTCACAAAGCTAAGGGTCAACCGAGGCCAAGCTCGGATACAGGCTCGTCCGTTTAACAATCCCAATACGGTCCTAGAGTTAACGACCCCCTCTGGGGTCGTGTCGGTGCGGGGCACAGAATACGGGGTCAGCGTTGCCGATGATGGTAAGACCTCTGTGGGAACACTGGAGGGCTCTGTAACAACCGAAGCGGCTGGACAGTCAGTGGAGGTCAATGCCGGCCTCGCCACGGTGGTAATTCCGGGAGAGCCTCCCCTGCCGCCCCTGCTACTCGATCGCGAGCTTGACTTTCGGTTTAGCTATTGGCGACGAGGCAGTCGTCAGCTCTACATTGAGGCCTACGTAAACCCGACCAACACGGTGTTTATCAACGGTGAGGAGGTCCCAATCAATCGGCGCGGACTTTTGAGTATCCATCTGATTGTGCCTGCTAGTCAGCCATACTTAACGGTGCTGGTTCGCAACCCTCTGGGGGAAGAACGCCGCCATCGTCTTTCTGTTCGCGAAATCGATGGCAAGTAGCGGCATGAAGGCAAAGTATTCAGGGTTCGAACCACCGCTCTCCCTGACTGAATATCAAAACTCCTTAAGTAAAAACCAGCGTCAGTCTAGACGACGGCCCTGGAGGCAACGCCTGATGGGAGTGCTGGCCGTTGGCAGCATGCTGGGGCTAAACGCCCTGGGTATTTGGCAGCCCCTGGAACGGTTGGGGTACACTCTGCTGTTTGAAATTCGGGAAAACAGCGGCTTTCTGCCCAACCCAGGCTGGGACGATCGCCTTGTGGTGATTGCTATTGATGAGGCCACGCTTCAGCACTACGGGCAGTTCCCGCTGACCCGCGATCGCTACGCGGCATTGCTAGAGCAGCTTGCCTTTGTCCAGCCCGCTGCCATTGGCATCGATCTCCTGTTTAGCGATCCGTCTCCTCAGGATCAGCGCCTGGGCGACAGCATCTATCAGAACGGCAGCGTAGTGCTGGCAACGGACGGCCAGCAGCGCTCTGCGCCAATCGCCCAAGACATTCAGCAGACAGCCTCAGGCGCGTATTGGTTAGGCCACAGCAATTACAGCCCCGATATTGATGGCATCAGCCGCCGGGTAGCGCTCTACCAGGGAGAAACCCCGGCCCTAGCCCTAGCCCTAGCGGAGATGTATCAGGTCAACATCGCCAGCACCCTGACGACCCACCAGGGCTCCATTACCCTTGAGGACGTTCCCCCACCACTAGATAATGTCGACTATGTTCTACCGTCAACCCTGACGATTAACTGGCCGGGACCGGTCAGAGCGGGTGACCACCACTCAGGAGATCTAAGCATCTACTCCATGGTAGATGTGATGCAGAGTCGAGTAGATCTGGAGGTGTTTCAGGATCAGATCGTGCTGGTGGGTTTGGCCGCCTCGGGCACGAAGGGAATCCGCTCCCCCCTCAACTACGAGCTGCCCGTTGCCGGAGTCGTTTTTCACGCGGCTGTTGTAGATAACTTGCTTAACCAGCGCTGGCT
>JBARUP010000415.1:0-2667 GCA_049645805.1 Nodosilinea sp. | reverse complement strand
ACCCTGGCCCAAGAGCAAGCCGTCGAACTGATGCTCGAAAAGCTCGAAGTCGTCTCCGCGATGTATCACGGCTTCGCCTACGAAAACTACTTCGACGCCGATACCGCCCGCAAGCTATCGCTAATTCTCGCAGCAGAAGAGCATGTCTTAGGCTTAGAGGATGGGAAGAAGCGTTATATCAATGAGGTGACGACGCTGTCTCAGGCGTTTGCGATCGCCATCCCCCACAAGCAAGCAATGGACGCCAAAGACGAAGTCGGCTTCTTCCAAGCCGTCAAAGCTCGCCTGACTAAGTTTGATAGCCCCGGCGAAGGCCGCAGCAACGAAGAGCTAGAAACCACTATCCGCCAAGTCATCGACCAGGCGCTGGTATCTGAGCAGGTGATCGATGTCTTCGACGCCGCAGGCATCAAGAAGCCTGACATATCCATCCTCTCTGACGAATTCTTGGCCGAACTCAAAGACTACGAGCACAAGAATATTGCCCTGGAAGTGATGAAAAAGCTGTTAAATGATGAGCTAAAAGCCCGCGCTAAGACGAACCTGGTGCAGAGCAAGACACTGTTAGAGATGTTAGAGAACGCCCTCAAGCGCTACCAGAACAAGATTCTAACCGCCGCTGAAGTGATGGACGAGCTAATCCACATCAGCAAGGAGATCGTCTCCGCCGACTCCGAAGCCGCAGCGATGGGCCTTTCCGAATATGAATACGCCTTCTACACCGCAGTCGCTAGTAACAACAGCGCCCGCGAGCTAATGCAGCAAGACAAACTGCGCGAACTCGCCGTCGTCCTCACCCAAGAGATTCGCGAGAACGCCACCATCGACTGGGCTATCAAGGAGAACGTGCGAGCGAAGCTCAAAGTCATCATCAAACGCCTCCTGCGCAAATATGGTTACCCGCCCGATATGCAGCTATTGGCCACTGAAACTGTACTAAAGCAGGCCGAGATGATTGCCAGTGAGCTAACGCATTAGGTCTGGCGAAGGACTGTATTCGGCTCGCGAATACAGTCCTTCGCCGCTACTGGCATGGTCAATAGGCCTCAGAATCGAAAGGAATGAGTGCGAATAACTGATATGAGGAGTTGCTAAAACGGCATGCTGCTGCGCAGGGATGAGTGAGCGTACCTGCTCTAGCAAGGCTTGTTCAATGTCCACAATATCCCTCTAGCGTGAAGGTGCCGCCTCAATTATGGAAGATATTCAGTGCATCAATCCATGATCGCGCTTTTGTTGAGGGCGATCAGCTGCTTAAAGGCGTCATTATCTAGCTCCGTCAGCCACGATTCATCGGCCCCGACGATCGCGCCCGCCAGCTTCTTCTTATCCTCAATCATCTGGTCGATGCGTTCTTCCAGCGTGCCCATGGCCACAAACTTGTGGACGAACACATTCTTCTTTTGGCCAATGCGAAAGGCGCGATCGGTAGCCTGGTCTTCGACGGCGGGGTTCCACCAGCGATCGAAGTGGAACACGTGGTTGGCCTTGGTGAGGGTAATGCCCACCCCGGCAGCTTTGAGCGACAGCACAAAAATTGAGGGGGCCGTATCAGGATCCTGAAACTCGGCGATCATCTGCTCACGCTTGGGGCGACTGGTGCCGCCGTGGATTGAGTAAGTGTTGTAGCGGCAGGTGTGGCGCAGGTGGTGCTCTAGGGCTTCGCCGATCTCGCGAAACTGGCTGAAGACTAGGGCGCTTTCGCCTGCGGCCACCACTTCATCTAGCATGTCGAGCAGGCGGCTGAGCTTGTGCGATCGCTCAGCGGTAAATTCACTCTCATCCTGCAAAAACTGGCGGGGGTGATTGCAGATTTGCTTGAGCTTAGTCAGGGTGGCCAAAATCAGTCCCTTGCGCTGAATGCCCTCGGTGGTTTCCAGCTGCTCGGTGACATCCTTAAGCACCGCTTCGTAGAGGGAGGCCTGCTCGGCAGTGAGGTTGCAGAACAGCTTTTGCTCTACTTTGTCGGGCAGGTCTTTGATGATCGACTGGTCGGTTTTGAGCCGCCGCAGAATGAAGGGTTCCACCAGCTTTTTGAGGGTAGCGGAACGGGTGGGGCTGTTTTCTTTTTGGATCGGTAGCTCAAACTGCTTGCGAAACTGGGCCTGGGTGCCCAGGTAGCCAGGGTTCAAAAAGTTGAAGATCGACCACAGGTCCATTAGGCGGTTTTCCACCGGGGTGCCGGTGAGGGCCAGACGGTGGTCGGCATTGAGCTTGAGGATGGCCTTGGTTTGGGCTGCCTTAGGATTTTTGATGTTTTGAGCCTCGTCCAGCACGATGCGGTGCCAGGTGACATCGCCCAGCAGCTTGGCGTCTTTGCGGGCCAGGGTAAAGGAGGTAATTAATAAGTCGTGGCTACGGCAGATCGCTTTAAAGGCTTTGGGCTCCTGGCTGCGATCGCCCCCGTGGTGCACCACGGCCCTTAGATGCGGGGCGAACTTCTCGATTTCGTGGTACCAGTTGCCGACCACAGAAGTGGGCGCAATCAGCAGGGTAGGAGAAACGGGCTGGGCGGCCTCTTCCCGCTCCTGCACCAAACGGGCGATCACCTGAATGGTTTTGCCTAGGCCCATGTCGTCGGCCAGGCACCCGTTCAGGCCCAGATTTTCTAGGTAGTGTAGCCAGGACAAGCCGCGCTTTTGGTAGTCACGCAGGTTGCCCTGGAGC
>JBARUP010000414.1:0-3708 GCA_049645805.1 Nodosilinea sp. | reverse complement strand
GTGCATTGCTTCGCGAATGCACCCTACAGGTTGACCAATTCTTACCAACCTGCCTACCCATCCACTCGCCTACCCACCGACTCATGTATCCCCCCGTCTCCCCCATCATCTTTGAACTCGGCCCCTTTGCCCTCAGGTGGTACGGGTTGCTGATGCTGGCGGCGATTCTCTCGGCGGCAACGGTAGCAGGGCGCTACGTAGCTCGTCAGGGCGAGGATCCCGACAATCTTTGGGACATGCTGTTCTGGATTTTGATTCCGGGATTTATCGGGGCACGCCTCTACTACGTCTTTATTCAGTCACCGCGAGGGCCAGACGGGCTGGGCTACTATCTGGCTAATCCCGGCCAGATCCTGCAAATTTGGGGCGGTGGCATTCATATTTTTGGCGGGTTTATCTTTGGGGCGATCGCGCTCTTCATATTCAGCCGCATTCGCAAGCTCAAGCCGCTGCCCTACCTCGACGGCATTGCGCTTGGGCTGCCCCTAGCTCAGGCCACTGGCCGCTGGGGCAACTTCATCAATCAAGAGCTTTACGGCCCGCCCACAACCCTGCCCTGGGGGTTGCGGATTGATGCCCAGCACCGCATTGCTCCATATAACGATCTAGCGCAGTATCCCGATGCCACTCGGTTTCACCCGCTGTTTCTCTACGAGTCGCTGTGGAACTTCGCGGGGTTTGCGGTGCTGTTTTGGATTTCGCGCCGGTTTGCAAAACAGCTGAAGCCGGGAGACTTGGCTCTGGGCTATCTGATTTGGTATCCCCTAGGCCGGTTCTTTATTGAGTTTTTGCGAACAGACTCGTGGTTTTTCCCCGGTACGCCGTTTAACGTAGTGCATATCCTGACGGCAGGGGCGGTTTTAGCAGCGTCTTTTGCCCTCTATAAGCGACATCGTCGCGTAACGACCTGAGGTTTGCTTAAGGCAGGGGGCCTGCCCGATCCGATGGTTATCTAGCTCTTCTAGGACTGCCTCAAACTCGTTCTGGCTCACGTTAGAAACCGCTGAGCCATTTCTTGCCGTCTGAAAAATCCTAGTTCGCGCTGTGGAGAGGCTGTTCTCATTGGCTTTAGGCTGAGCCTTAGCTGTCTGCTGTAGGTCAGCCTTTGCCCACTCTGGTTCCCCAGACGGTGATCCCCTGGCTACAATGGAAAGATTGAGAACATTATCTCACTAACGATCGGGGCGGCTGGCGTTGCGCAGCCTCTTCTGGTCGGTCGAATTACTCATCTGCCTGAAGGCCCAAGTCATGCCACTGCCTGTTGTTGCGGTTATCGGACGCCCAAATGTGGGCAAATCTACTTTGGTGAACCGCCTGGCCGGGGCGCAGGATGCCATCGTCTACGACCAGCCGGGGGTGACGCGCGATCGCACCTACCAGCCTGCCTTCTGGCGCGATCGCGACTACCTGGTAGTCGACACGGGCGGCCTGGTCTTCGACGACGACACCGAGTTTTTGCCCTACATTCGCGAGCAGGCGCAGCTCGCCTTGACCGAGGCCAGCGCGGCAGTATTCGTGGTGGATGGCCAGGTCGGCCCCACCGAATCTGATCGAGAAATTGCCTCCTGGCTGCGGCAGCAGTCTGTTCCTACTTTGCTGGCGGTCAACAAGTGCGAGTCCATTGACCACGGTCTGGTGCAGGCAGCTCAGTTTTGGGAGCTAGGGCTCGGTGAGCCCTACGCCGTCTCTGGCATTCACGGTACCGGCACTGGAGAGCTGCTAGATGCCCTAGTGGAGTTTTTGCCCGAAACCGTCGAAGCAAACGACGCTGAAGAAATTAGGGTGGCCATTGTGGGGCGGCCTAACGTGGGCAAATCAAGCCTGCTAAACGCCTTTGTCGGCGAGACGCGGGCGATTGTTAGCCCAATCTCAGGCACCACCCGCGATGCGATCGATATGCAGGTGCAATACGGTGAGAAGATCTATCGCTTAATCGACACCGCTGGCATTCGTAAGAAGAAAAGCGTCGAGTACGGGCCAGAGTTTTTTGGCATCAACCGCGCCTTCAAGGCTATCCGTCGCGCCGATGTGGTGCTGCTGGTGATCGACGCCCTTGATGGCGTTACTGAGCAAGACCAAAAGTTAGCAGGCCGCATCGAAGAAGACGGTCGGGCCTGCGTGATTGTGATCAATAAGTGGGACGCCATCGACAAAGACAGCTACACCATCTACGACTTTGACCACCAGGTTTCGGCTCGCCTCAACTTTCTAGACTGGGCCAAGCGCATTTTCGTCAGCGCTAAGACCGGTCAGCGAGTGCACAAGATCCTTGAGCTAGTCGATCAATCGGTTGAGCAGCACCGACGACGGGTTAGCACCTCGGTGGTCAACGAAGTACTGGGAGATGCGGTCAAATGGCACACGCCACCCACGACTCGCCAAGGTCGCCAGGGCCGCATTTACTACGGTACTCAGGTCACCGTGCGGCCGCCTTCCTTTACGCTGTTTGTCAACGACCCTCACCTGCTCAAAGACAACTACCGTCGCTATGTAGAGCGGCAGTTTCGCGAGAATCTGGGCTTTGAGGGTACGCCCGTTCGTCTATTCTGGCGGGGCAAAGCCATGCGCGACCTAGAGCGCAACAACCCCAACCGGGCAACTAAGGTGTAGCTCACTGAACTGAATGGATCTCCTTCGCTCTCTCCCCATTGGCCTTTACCTAGAGCAGCCAACTACCTGGCTGCACCGGCTCGACCCTAGGGTCAAAATGGCCTGGCTCATGAGCATCTTGGTCACGCCCATTTGGGCCAATGCCTACTGGCGGTTTGGGCTCGTAGCGCTGCTGGTTCTGCTGACGCTGGCAGCGCGGATTCCCTTTCGGGTGTGGCGGCAGCAGATGGGCTGGCTGGTGGTGCTTAGTACGGCGGTGATGTGCTTGACCTTCGTCATGCCCGACGGCCTTCAGGTGGCTCAGACGCCGCGATTTCCTACCCCGGTAGCGATGGCCCAGGTAGACGACCCGCCAGAGGAACTGCCAGTCCTACCCCAGCCGACGTCGTACCGCTATGTGGTGTTTGACTGGGGGCCGGTTACTGTTACCCGGCGATCGCTCGATCTAGGCATTCGCATTGGCACCCTGCTATTCACGCTTATTTACGGCACTAACCTCTACCTGCTCACCACCGCCCCTGAAGAAATTACTCTGGCCCTAGAGACGGTGATGGCTCCGCTGCGGTGGCTGCGTCTGCCCGTGACCGAGATTGCGCTGACGGTAACGCTCTCGCTGCGGTTTATTCCCCTAGTGCTAGAGGAGGTGCAGAACCTGGTGCGATCGGTGCAGACTCGCGCTATTAACTGGAAAAAGCTGGGCTTTCGCGGCTCGGCACAGGTGTGGCTAGCGGTGGCGGAGCGGCTGCTGCAAAATCTTCTGCTGCGGGCCGAGCAGATTGCAGCTGCAATGGAGGTGCGCGGCTTCACCAGCCCCAACGAGCATCGGGTGCGCTGGTATCAGCTGGTGATAAGGTCGTGGGACTGGTTCTTTTTAGGGCTGCTGGTAGTGTTCTGGTGGGCCCGGTGGGTTTGGGGAGGCGAGGCTTGAGTGACCCAAGGTGGGTGCGATCGCAGCCCCTCGGACACCGCACCGGCAGCGATATTTTTCAGGCCCTCTACGGAGATCTGCTGCGGCAGCCGCCTACTCCTTCTACTATCGTCGCCCTGCTTGAAAGCCCCTGCCCCCTGGCCACCTCATCGAGTCACGGACACTATTCT
>JBARUP010000413.1:0-4364 GCA_049645805.1 Nodosilinea sp. | reverse complement strand
ACCCATACCGCCTCAAACCCTAGAGGAAGAGTTGCTCAGTCAGGTCAGCTTGGGCAACACCCCAGCTGCCAGTGCAGCACCCCAACAATTCGTCGCTGACGGGACTACTGCGATCGCCGAGCCGCCTCTGCGCCCGGCCCCGGTGCCCGTACCGCCGCCAGTGCCGCTAGAGCCCGGTGACTACGTACCAGCCCCCGCTGAACCAGTTGCTGATGACAGTGCAGAGCTAGAAGACCTGCCGCCGGAAGTAGTAGCGGCCATGGCCAGCATTCCGCCCAGCTCGCCCGATAGCTTTAGAATCGTGCCGACCGATGAAGAGACGGCTGCGCTGCCGCCTGAGGCCACCGCCAAAAGCTGGATTCGGCTCTCGGTAGATGAGGAGAGCGATCGCTTCTACGCAGTCTGGCAAATTGATGAAGGCGATCGCGCCAGGGCCACAGAAAGCGGCGGTGAGACTATCACGCTGCGTCTCTACGATGTTACCGGTCGCGCCTCCCAGTCTGACCTGCCGTCACCAGCGGTCGAGCAGCCCTGTCGTGACGACTTTGCCCAAGACTGGTATCTGCCTATTCCGGAGTGGGATCGTATTTATATTGTAGAGGTGGGTTACCTGAGCCCCGATGACGCCTGGCAGGCGATCGCGCAGTCAATGGCGGTGGCTGCGCTAACCCCCTCGACCTAAGCTGGCATAACATCCTCAAGCCTGCCTTGGACATCAACCTGCCGACGGTAGCGTAACGATTTCAGGACGCCTGCCCAGCTTCAGAAGCTAGACCTTGAGCACCCACTGATCGCGGGTTGCGGCGCTGACAAAGGGAGCAGGCACATAGGTAATATCGACTCCCAGAGCAATAAATGCCGCGCGAATGGCGGTAGCGTGGGAGGCCTCAGTTGCAGCAATGGTGGCCCCAGCGGTTATTAACTCTGGGGTTCTAAGCCGAGCAACCTCGCTTGTGTAGGCGATCGCGGCATCGGTCTCCAGCGCCAGCGCCAGCTTGGCGATATTGACATCAGAATCAAGGCCGCCGTCGCCACGCTCCAAATAGGCCGAGAGGTCGTAGCTGCTCTCAGCCATTACCGGGCTGCCGCCTAGGTCGCTAATTAGCTGGCCTAGAGTGTCGCGGTGCACCATGTGGTCGGCCTGATTGGCCAGGGCAATGGCTAGTACGGCCTTGCCTACGTCGGTATCGCTGAGCCCTCCGGCGGCGGTCCCGTAGGCCCAAATGGCCTGATGCTCATAGTAGAGGGCACCGTTGAGAATTTCAAGGTCGTTAGCGGCCGCTCTGCTGCGGAGAATCGAAGCAGAGCGGCTCTCCGCCTGGGCCGGGCTCTTAGTCAAGGCAGAAAAGCCGAGGGTGCCGACCAGTCCTGCGATCGCGCCACCCACCATTACCCGGCGGCGAGAAACCCCCGCTCCAGAATGATCCTGGCTGGCAGACATCAAATCGTGATTCATAGCAGTGTCCTTTGCGCTAACGTTTTTAGCGGGCCTAAATTTTTCTGTAGAAGAATGCTGTAGGACCCGGCACAATACGATTAACTCTGCCCTCTGGATGGTAAGCAGTAGGTTTTGAGATTTTGGGTGCCTTAGTTTGTTGCTGTTGCTACCTGACTCATCCAGCAGGCCTACTTGAATCGTATTCCTTACAGATAGTCAATGCCCCCATTCTCGTCTTCCGACCCTATGGCGTCTGAACCAGTTAGCGATCGCGACCTGGTCGATCGTCTTTGGGCCGGTGATACCAATGCTCTTGCCGTTCTCTATGACCGCTACTCTTCGATGGTTTATACCCTGGCCCTCAAGATGCTGGCCAACCCTGCCGAAGCCGAAGATCTAACCCAGGAGGTGTTCGTCAACTTCTGGCAGCGACGGCAGTACAACTCCGATCGGGGCAGTATGGGGAGTTACCTAGCCACTTACACTCGCTCCCGCGCCCTCGATCGCCTGCGGATACGCAGTGGTCGAGCCACAATTTTGCAGCGATTTCAGCGCATTACTCAAGCCTCTAGTCACTCGCCCAATCCCTTTGAGCACGCCACTCAGCAAGAACAGCACCAGCACCTGCGCGCCGCTCTTGATCAAATTCCGGCTACCGAACGCCAGGTGCTAGAGATTGCCTACTTTAAAGGGTTGAGCCAGTCGGAGATTGCGGTTCACTTGGGCATTCCCCTCGGCACCGTCAAGTCTCGCTGCCGCCAGGGTCTGCTCCGTCTGCGAGATCTGCTCCAGCATCAGCAAAGCTAGCCCCTAATCTTGCAAAACAGCTCCTAATTTCCCCGCCGACCCTTCCACCCATCCTTCTCCACCTCTTTTCGATGACCCCAACTACCCTTCCTGAAAACTGGCGATCGCTGCTGGCCGGGTACGTGCTCGACGACCTGACCCACGACGAAGCGGCCCTAATTGAGCAGTGGTTCGCTCAGTACCCTGAGGTCGTCAGCGAGCTAGAGTTGCTACAAAATAGCTGGGAAAGCCTGTCTGTGAGCCTGCCGCCGCTGACCCCACCGGCTGAAGTGAGCGATCGCGTCATGGCTGCCGTACAGAATTTGGCTCTAGCGCCTTCAGACCCTTCATCAGTGCCCGCGAGCCCTCGCCGCGCCTTAAGCAGGCTCGGCTTAGCCCTAGGCTGGGTCGCTACAGCTCTAGCTCTGGTGCTTGCTCTGCAAGAAAACCAGCGTCTGCGTTTGGCCCTGCGCCAGAACGAGGCTGTAGTAGCTAGCTTTAGCCAGCCCGCCAGCCAGCTCTACACTCTAGCTGGCACCGATGCTGAGCCCCAGGCCAGCGGCCGCTTAGTCGTAGATCCAGCCGACCAAACAGCCTTAATTGTCACCACAGATCTGCCTCCCCTGAATCCAGGGGAAATCTATCGCCTGTGGGCGCTAGCCGATAGCGACCCCGTCTTTTGCGGCGAGTTCAACCCCAGCGTAGGGCAAGACACCAGCCAGTGGCCCTTACCCAATGCCGCCTGCGGCGAGGAAGCCGTACAGATGCTGATCACTGCTGAGCAGGCCATCGCTCCGCCTGTGCCAGCCGGGGAGCTGGTGTTACAGAGTCAGTCGTAGGAGTCTAAACCCATCACCCCGGTGCCATAAAGGCCGAACTGTAGGGGCGTTGACGCAGCTAGCAGCTAAGCCAGAGGCTTTATGGCACTCGCCCGGGGGCATCAGGAGTTAACCAAGCAGGATTTTGCCTGGGGCCAGCGCGCGGATTGTAGCAATTCATTGCGGCTGGGGAGCGACAAGGAGAGTTAGTGATGCAAAGGGTGGGGTTGTTTGACACAATACCTATAGCAACTGTCCTCCGTCCTCAACCAAACATGGATTTTACCGCTGCTCTACCAACGTTTTTAATCACCCTGCGCGAGGGGGTAGAAGCGGCTCTAGTCGTCGGCATTGTGCTGGCCTGCTTAGCCAAGGCTAACCGCCAGGCCCTTAATCTCTGGGCCTATGCCGGGGTAGGGGCTGGCCTGGCGGGCAGCGTTATGCTTGGTTTGGCCCTAGGTCTGGGGCTACAGCAGCTTCAGGAGGGGCTACCCGGTCTGCAAATGGTGATCAAGCCGCTGCTCAATATGCTGTTTGGCGCGATCGCCGTGGTCATGCTGAGCTGGATGCTGGTGTGGATGACTCGCCAGGCTCGTGGACTCAAAGGTGAGATAGAAGGTACTGTGCGCTCTGCTATTGACGATAGCCAAACCGCTGGCTGGAGCATCTTTAGCCTAGTCTGCATTGCGGTACTGCGCGAAGGTTTTGAAACAGTGCTGTTTATCTTTACCAACGTAGAGACGAGCCTGTCGGCAGGAGTGGGGGCGATCGCGGGCATTGCAGGCGCGGTGCTGATTGGTCTAGCCCTGTTTGGCTGGGGACTGCGCATTAACCTCAAACGCTTCTTTCAGGTTATGGGAGTGCTGCTAATGCTGATCGTTGGCGGCCTCGTCATTTCAGTATGCAAAAACTTAGACGCGGCCCTAGCGACCATCAGCCAGATCAACCCCACCGCCGACCTCTGCTTTGCCCAAGACTCCTGCGTACTCGGCCCGCTTGTGTGGAATGGCAGCGCTATTCTGCCCGATCGCCAGTTTCCCGGCATTCTGCTCAAAACTCTGTTCGGCTACCGCGACCACTTGTATTTAGTTCAAATTCTCGCCTATCTGGGCTTTCTGGCTCTCGTTGGCAGCAGCTACTTTCGCAGCCTCAGCCCACCTGTTTCCCCAGCCACGACCCCAGCCACACACTGATTGTAGTGGGCTTCGGTCAAGACCACGTCAGAGCGGCCCTGGCCCACATTCCCAATCTCATATTTGTCGAGCAAACAGAGCAGCAGGGCACCGGCCACGCTGTGCAGCAGGTTATTCCCTACCTGGAGG
>JBARUP010000412.1:0-15036 GCA_049645805.1 Nodosilinea sp. | reverse complement strand
GCACCATACTCTGCTGCAATGACTAGAACCTCATTGCGCTTATCTTTCAGTTTGTGGTTGATAGACATAGACATACCTTGAAAGAGCTCATGCCAATAATCTAGAATTTGGGCTTTCGTCTTCCATCATTATTGAAATACTTACCTTCCTAGCTTTCGTATAATTCGAGACGCTAACTCTTTAGGCTCAATATCTTGAATACTGAGATATCCAACTGTAGATGGAAGGCCAGGCAGCTTAGTCGTATCGGAGTGAACCGGCAAAACACTATCGTCTCGGCGTAAAATTCTTCCTGACAAAGCACTTTGACGCTCGTGGTTAGGCCAAGCTTTGTCTACATACTCTTGAGAAACGAAAACAACAATATATCGCGAGTCAGATTGATAAACCCTCTCCAGCTCAACGACAAGATCCTTTCCCCACAAGTCTTCATACTCATCATAGAAGACAAGAACTTCAGCATCTATCAGAACCCTTGCAACACGAGAAACATAATCTCTCTGCCCACCAGCAAAAGAAAGAGCAACTTCATAAGAAAAATTCTCTCCTCCGTTAGAGCTTCGAAGGCGCTCAACAATCTTGCGAACAGCAAGAATTTGCTTTGGATTTGACAGCGAATCTTCCTCAGCTAGTTCAATGAGATCATCAAGCACTTTAGAGACTAAAATATCTGGCTCTTTTACCCAAAAAGCCCTAAGGCGATTTGCCTTTGAGCCACTAGTGAGCTCATATTTTGAGTCATAAATATTTACCCCGGCTACATCAGAAATAAACTCCGAAAACGTTCTGTTGCTAAATTCTAAAACATAGCCAGATGCCATGTTGAATAGTTTTTCTAGCTTTCGCTTGTCAGTGTTAGTAAGAGAGGACAACGACTTACGACTCTTTCAATCTACAAAATGATTGCGACACAAACCACGACAGAAAAATCTTAACCTTTCTCCAGAAATTCATATATCTTGAAGGTGAGCCGTGTGGAAGTGTTCCATTAAGGATATCAAATACAATCGCGCTCTGACTATGCTTCTTCGAAGACGACTGGATCAAACCAGAAAATAGGTTCTTACTGGGGATAGCGAAGCTTAGATAAAAAGACGTAGAAACTGAGGTTCTAATTCACGTATCACAGGCTACAAATTTGTCATGACAAGTTGGCTTTACTGACAGCTACAGCCGCTTCATACAAAGCTTAGGAGGCCTCACGGTGACTGGAGTGCTAACACGGACCGACACCTCGACCGATCTAGAGCGCTACGTCGTCGCCGCAGGGCGCGATGAGCTAGTTAAGCAGGTGCGGGCCAAAATTGACGAGCTGGGCATTCAGTACATCTATTATCAGTTTGTTTCCATTACCGGGCGTATTGTAGGCAAGGGCATCCCCGCCGACTACTGGGAAACTACAGCCGAAAAAGGGTTCCAGCTGGTCTACGGGGCTACCGTCAACCTGGCGATGGATCGCCACAGCCAGTACCTGGGCTACGGCCCCGAAGCCGCCGAGCTAGTCGCTATTCCCGATCCTGAAACCTTTTGCCAGCTGCCCTGGGACAAGCGGGTAGCCCGGGTCTACTGCGTCTGCTTCCGCAACCGAGAAGAAGAGACCGATGCGGCGGCATTCCTAACCGGCGACTGTCGCGGCAACCTCAAGCGTATTCACGCTGAGTTTCAGGCCAAGCACGGCTTGCAGCTGCGCCACGGCTGTGAGCCCGAAATGATGTGGCTCAAAAAAGGCCCCGACGGCAAGCCAAATGGCGGCGTTACTAAGCCTAACTGCTACCACATCGACCAGTTTGAGGAACTGCGGCCTGTATTTCTGCGAGTAATTGAGTACAGTCGCGCCATGGGTCTAGATATGATTCAGGGCGACCACGAAGACGCGCCTGGGCAGCTTGAGCTTAACTTTATGTTTGACGATGCGGTGCGCACCGCCGACCGCCTCACCACCTACCGCCAAATCTGCGCCCAGGTGGCTCGCGAGTTTGGCTATATCGCCTGCTTCATGTCGAAGCCATTTATGGGGGTGTCGGCCTCTGGCTGTCACCACAACCTGTCGCTGTGGCGGGGCGGCGATACAACGGTTAAGAAGTTTGGCTTAGAAAGTCTGCCTGGGCTAGCGGGCAGCTTTACCTATCATCAAGGTGGCGAGAATACGTTTATGCCGGTTGATGGCACCTCTAGGCGCATACCGGGACAGGTCGGACTGCACTGCATCGGCGGAGTGATCGAGCACCTGCCCGCTTTGACGGCGATCGGCTGCTCTACGGTTAACTCTTACCGCCGCCTGTGGGATGCGGGCTTTTGGGCTCCGGTCTACTCCGACTGGGGCTTTCAAAATCGCACCTGCGGCCTGCGGGTGTCAGCCCCTGGCCGCTTTGAGTACCGCGCCGTCGATTCGATGGTTAACCCGTACCTCATGGCCGCCGCCATTCTCAAAGCCTTTGACGACGGGCTGAGCCGCCAGCTTGACCCAGGTGAACCAGAGCAGCGCAACATCTATGAGGCCATGGAAGACGGTAAGCAGGTGAAAAAGCTGCCTATGTCCCTAGGCGATGCGCTCGACTGTCTAGCCACCGATGAGGTGATTCAATCGGCGCTGCCCGGCGAGATGTACGGTCTTTACCACCAGTACAAGCGCGACGAGTGGGAACGCTTCTTGGCCACAACCAGTAACTGGGACATGGAGAACTACATGGATTGTCTGCCTTAAGGAACAAAGCGGTATGCTCCCTATTCTCTGCCCCCGTGCTGCCGTAGGTATTCGCCAAACTGGCTCAGACTCGGCGGGCGACTGAAGAAATAGCCCTGTGACTCAAAACCTAAAGAAGGCACCTCTCCTTTCTTGATGCAGCAGCAGTTACCTCACCGGTTATGATCTCTAGCCTTATTAGACGATTGTTTAAAGCTGTCGTGTCGACATCCAAAAAATAGTCGACTAGCTAGCTCTACAACGGTTCGCGCTGAATTCTAAATGCTTTACTCGCTTGGAGAGAAACAGCTCTCAACTATCAAAAGAATTTGGAGGTGGCGCTGTAGTTCTTAGTCAGATGCTGACTCAGCACCACGAACTATTGACGCCGCGTTCCGCAGCGCTGGGCGCGGGAAGCCTCACTCAAACAGCATCGTCTGGGCTGCGGCTGCTACCTGGTCATACCAGGCGCTGGCAAGTGCTTTAGTAAACTGAGCTGACCTATCCCAGTGCGCTGCTAGCTGCTCCTGTATCTGCTCAAATAGGTGAGGATAGTTGACCTCAATCCACTCGGTCTTAAAAGCAAGCCAGCTCATTACCACTTCGGGTGTCACTTCGGGGTGAAACTGCAAGCCGTAGATATTAGAGCCAATGCGAAAGGCTTGGTTGGTGCAAAACTCGTTAGTAAGCAGTAGCCTGGCCTCACAGGGCAAATCAAAAGTATCGAAATGCCACTGCATCATGGGCATGCCGGCTGGGTAGTCCTGGAGCCAAGGTTCCTCTACCCCCGCCACTGAAAACAGAGGCGTAAAGCCTAGCTCTGGGGCTTTGTTTCGATAGACCTGGCTGCCAAAGGAGCGGGCAATTAGCTGTGCTCCTAGGCAAAGACCCAGTACCGGCTTACCCTGATCGTGAAACTGCTGAATAAGCTCTACTACTCGCGCTAAGTGGGGAAACATCTCATCCTCACAGGCATTCATAGAACCGCCCAGCACAATTAAACCATCGTAGCTGCCCCGAGGCGGGGACGGGCGCTGAGGCACCAGCCAGGTGTGTAGCCAGGCCCCTTTCTCCTCTAGGTACTGGCCTAGGATGCCTACAGGATCGGCCTCAACATGTTGAACAACCAAAATATCCATAGCCTAGGTAGGAAACGCACCAAACTTGTTATATCAAGTTACCGCAGGCTTTTCCCAGATTGACAAATTAATCCATTCCAGGATGAAGCTTTGCCTAAGCCAGTGGCTCACTCATCCTTGCCGCACAAACAGCTGAAGCTGTCTGTCCACCCGCTCGGTCTGTACGGCGGAGGTGCAAAAATAGAAGCGCCCCCTAGTGAGCCTGCCGCCATGTCAGACATTGTTGTATCTCGCCTAGTCGCGCAAATTACCGAGCAGCTTCAAATCCTCTCGGCAGACGATCTTTGCACTGTGCAAGACTTCGTTGCCTACCTTGCCTGGAAGCAGCAGTCGGCTGATTACCCCTCCGAGCATGAGAAGTTAGCTGAAGCCTGGGCACTCAGACGTATCCAAGAGCTTGATGATCCAGACGACTCGTCTAAGTGGATAACCGTTGCCGAGGCCGGGGAATATACTGACGAAGCCGAACTCAATAGTGGGTCAAAGACCCGTGGGTCCTAGGGCTGAGTTGGAGGCTTAGATCAACCAAGACGTTGTGCGTTAAGCTTCGCCGTAGCCTTAGTTACAAAAGCGCCTTCGTCAGCCTGTTTTACTAGGCTGAAAATCTCGGAGTCGTTTTATGGTTGGTACGCTAGCCCAGACCCAAAGTCTGGCAGAGAAGGCCAAGGCACTCGGCATTAAGTTCTTCTTAGTCTCTTACACTGATTTGCTAGGGGGTACTCGGGCCAAGCTGGTGCCCGCTGCTAAAATCGATTCGGCGGAGAAGGATGGGGCATTTTTTAGCGCCTTTGCCTCAAACCTTGGTCTGGGGCCAGAGGCGGCTGAAATTGCTGTGGTACCCGACCCGGAGTCCTTAATTCAGCTGCCCTGGGAGCCAACGGTGGGCTGGGTTGCGAGCGACGTGTTTTTTGAAGGCGAACCCTTTCCTGCCGCGCCGCGAACGATGCTTAATCGGGTTGTTGACCAGGCGACGGCGCTGGGCTACACCTTCAAAATTGGGGTCGAGGCCGAGTTCTTTCTGCTGCGGCAGACCGAGACGGGATATGCTATTGCCGACACCAAAGACACCGCTGAGCGCCCCTGCTACGACCAGCTCAACCTGATGCGCCAGTTCGATCTTATTTCGACGGTCGTCGGCTACATGGAAGACCTGGGCTGGGAGCCCTATCAGTGCGACCACGAAGACGCCAACGGCCAGTTTGAGCTGAACTGGACCTATGGTGATGCTCGCACTACCTGCGATCGCCACGTCTTCTTCAAATACATGGTCAAAACCCTGGCCGAGCAGCGCGGCTTTATCGCCAGCTTTATGCCCAAGCCCTTTAGCCACCTCACCGGCAGCGGCGGCCACGTCCACACCAGCCTGTGGCAGAGCGACACCAACGTTTTTGCTGACGGGGCCGACGACGGCGGACTGTCGCCCATTGGCTACAACTTTTTGGGCGGCGTCATGGCCCACGGCAAAGGACTCACCGCCCTTTGCGCTCCTACGGTCAACTCCTACCGTCGTTTGGGGGCCAGTAGCACCGCCTCAGGCAGCACCTGGACCCCCCGCTATATTTCCTACGGCGGCAACAACCGCTCTCACCTGATTCGTATTCCTGACATAGGCCGTTTCGAATGCCGCATGATTGACGGTGCCGTCAATCTTTACCTGGCTACAGCAGGTATCTTAGCTGCTGGGCTAGAAGGCATCGAAACCCAGGCCGACCCCGGCCAGCGCATCGACGAAAACCTGTTTGCTCGTGGCGATGAATTCCCTGATTTGCAAACGCTGCCCAAGAACCTCTACGAAGCAGTAGAAGCCCTCAAGCATGACCCCCTGCTGATGGCAACCTTAGGCGAACTTGGGGCTAAAACCTTCCTTGAAATGAAGGCTAAGGAATGGGATGCCTTCAATGCCCAGGTCAGCGATTGGGAGATGAACCAGTACGTAAATATTTAGGGAAAAGAGGGCGAACAACCATTCGCCCCTACAGGGTGGATGCGGTGGGCTCTGCCTACCCCAGCCTCAGGAAAGGACAAGCCCATTTGCAGGACAGAGGTTTAAACCGATGACTAATCGCCTCATTCCGTGAGGTGAAGGACGACGGAACGTCCTTCTCGAGGGGGCTGGGGGCTGCGAAATGCCCCCAGCGGCAGGCCCGGCTTTTGCATCATCACTCTGCGCCGCGCTGTTTAAAGCGGCTAGCGATCGCTCAGTAACCCCGCCTCGGGTCGCGCCATCGAGGATATCTGTAAACGCTAAAACTCATCAGCTTGACCCAATCTACGGGCTCTCTCCATTCCGCTCACACATCGATGCGCTAATCCTCCCTATGTCTCACCCCATCTATACCTACAACTTCCCCACCCGCATTCGCTTCGGGCCAGAGGCGCGGCACGAGCTAACCGCCGAACTTACGGCCCTAGGCCTTCAGCGAGTCCTAATTGTCACCGACAAAGATGTCGCTCAGCTGCCCTGGTTTCCAGAACTAGAAGCCATCCTCGCGTCCTATCATGCCGCCACCTTTAGCGGCATCTGGGGTAACCCCGTGGTTTCTCAAGTGAACGCCGGGGTAAAAGTCTGGAAAACCTGTGGAGCTGAGGGCATTGTCGCGGTAGGCGGTGGCGCACCGATGGATGTAGCCAAGGCGATCGCGCTAATGGCCAACCACCCCGGCCACCTGTTCGACTACGAAGACGGCAACAGCACCCGCCCTATCGATCAGCCAATTCCGCCCATCGTGGCGATTCCGACTACGGCAGGTACAGGTAGTGAGGTGGGTCGCAGCGCGGTAATTTCAGACGACAATACCCACGCTAAAAAGATTGTGTTCGACCCGCAGCTGCTGCCGCAGGTGGTGCTGGCTGACCCAGAACTGCTGCTGGGGCTACCGGCTAAAATTACCGCCGCTACGGGCATGGATGCGCTAACTCATCTGGTCGAGGCGTTTCTGGCGAAGGGGTTCAATCCGCTCTGCGATGGTATTGCGCTAGAGGGTATTCACTTAGTTGCGCGGAACTTGAAGTCTTGCGTGGAGTTTGCTGAGCGATCGCAGGCTGGGGAAATTTTTGACGAGGCAGCAGAGGCTGCCCACTTGGCGGCTCGGGGGGGCATGCTGAATGCGGCGATGATGGGGGCGATCGCGTTTCAAAAAGGGCTTGGCGTTACCCATTCTTGCGCCCACGCCCTCTCTACGGTTTACGATACCCACCACGGGTTGGCAAACGGCGTCATGCTGCCTGCGTCGATGCGGTTTAATCTACCGGCGGAGCCAGAGCGGTTTTTGCGGATGGCGTGGGTGGTGAAGCCAGGGGCAACGGATGGACAGGAGTTTGTGGATTGGATTGTGGCGCTGTCAGAATTTATTGGGATTCCAGCCTCGCTGGGGGAGCTGGGGGTTAAACCGGATGACCTTGATCCGCTGGTGGCGGTGGCGATTGAGGATGGGTGTCATCCGTTGAATCCTCGACCTGTTGCGGAGAAGGACTTCTACGCTATCTACCAAGATGCTTTCTAATTCCAACCCGTAGGGTGCATAACGCTAAGGCGAGGCTTCGCCAACGCGCAGCAATGCACCGTCTAAGGGAGTTTTCCGCGATCGCGGCGCACAATCTAGGTCAAAAACCGAGCCTGCCGCTGGGGGACCGATCATCGGTTTAAACCTCTGTTTTGCGAAGTGACCTGTCCTTCTCTGTGGCTGCCGTAGGGTGGGCATTGCCCACCGTTGATTCCATGCAGGGGCGAACAACCGTTCGCCCTCGCCAATCACCCAGACAATATTGCCCATCACGCTCAGAATTTCTCATCACCATGGCTGACGTTCTTTCAATCACTAACCCTGCTACCGAAACCTTAATTCAAGAAATTCCGACGGATGATGGGGCGGCGGTGGCCGAGAAATATGCTAAGGCACGGCAGGCACAGCCGGGGTGGGCGGCGTTGTCTCCGGCAGAGCGTATCGAGCCCATACGGCGTTTTCGAGAACTGCTGATTGAGCGGGCGGATGCTTTAGCGACCCTGCTGATTTCGGAGACAGGTAAGCCCGTTACTCAGGCTCGCGGTGAAATCCTGGCTTTGCCGGGACGGATTGATTTTTTTGCGGAGAGTGCGCTTAAGGTGCTAGCTCCAGAGCGGGTTTACTACGAGCCTGCTAACGCGCTACCGGGAACGGAGAAGCTGGAAGAGGTAATTGGCTACGACCCGCTGGGGGTAATTGCCAATATCTCGGCCTGGAACTATCCCTACTTTGTGGGCGGCAATGTGTTTATTCCAGCACTGCTGATGGGCAACGCAGTGCTGTATAAGCCGTCGGAATTTGCCACGCTAACGGGGCTGGCGATCGCGGATTTGCTCCACGAAGCTGGCATTCCTAAGGACATTTTTATTTCGGTCATCGGTTCTGGTCTCACGGGCGCAGCCCTGCTAGAACAGCCAATCAACGGCGTCTTTTTCACGGGCTCCTACGGTACGGGGCAAAAAATTGCCGTAGCAGCCGCCCCCAAACTTATTCATACTCAGCTCGAACTCGGGGGTAAAGACCCGGCCTACGTCTGCGCTGATGCCGATGTGGCTGTAGCGGCGGCGGGCCTGGCGGATGGAGCCTTCTACAACAACGGCCAGAGCTGCTGTGCGATCGAGCGGATCTACGTTCATACCAGCGTCTACGACGAGTTTTTGGAAAGCTTTGTGGAAACGGTGAAAGGATTTACCTTAGGCGACCCCACCGACCCGGCAACCTACCTCGGTCCGGTGAGCCGCAGACCCCAGCTAGACACGCTGGCTGATCAAGTAGCAGATGCTGTAGATAAGGGGGCTACTCTGCTCTGCGGTAGAGAATCTCTCAATCGTCCCGGCTGGTACTTCGCCCCCACGGTGCTGAGCGAGGTCAACCACACCATGACGGTGATGCAGGAGGAAACCTTTGGGCCAGTCATCGGTATTCAGCGCGTGACCAGCGACGCAGAGGCCGTGAACCTGATGCAGGACACGCCCTACGGGCTGACAGCGGCGGTGTACAGCCCCGATCGCGACCGCGCCGTTGGTATTCTCAGCCAGCTGAAGACGGGCAGTGCCTACTGGAACTGCTGCGATCGCGTCAGCCCCCGCCTGCCCTGGAGCGGTCGCGGCCACTCGGGCCTGGGCACTACGCTATCGCTAGCTGGGCTGTACACTTTCCTGCAGCCCCGCGCCTGGCACCTGCGGCAGCCTTAGGTCTTGGCTTTTTGGAAACTTGCTGCTGAGGGCTAAGTCCGCTCAGGATGTGATTACCAATCTAAAATCCAAAATTGTCCGGGTTCGGTCTCGCCCCCTCTTGCGGACGGCTATCCGCCACGGAGGAACGCCGGGGATCCGTGGCACCATAAAGCCATCGCATTCAACGGCCCCCCATGAATTCCACCCCTAAAGGCTTCTACGACTGGTATAAGAACACTCTTGAGCACCCCAAGTACCGCTGGCTTTTAGCGGGTGCAACGCTGCTGTATTTGCTTAGCCCTATCGACATTTCCCCCGATTTCATTCCTATCATTGGCTGGATTGATGACGCAGCGGTAGCCTCTATCTTTATCGCCGCCATGTCGCAGATCATGCTGTCAGGTTTGACCAACAAGCGCTCTAACCTACGCTCTGATGAGCCCGATGCCGCCAACACCACCGTCGATGTCAACTTCGATGCGTAGGCCTGTGGGATGCCAAGACCTGGTGGTAGGGGCATTGTTCAGTAGCGCCCCTACGACGATCTTGAGGCGGCATTCTCTTCAGTAGGCTGCTCTATTACTCTGTGTGATGCAGCGAGCGCTGTAACCTACTCTGAGAGTTTTGCCGCAGGGGCGATCGCCCCTCTAAAATCCAAAATCTAAAAATCGCCAACCCAAAATTGCTATGCCCGTTAAAAAAGACCCTCAGCCGCCGCGATCGCGCCAGATTGCCAATATTGTCCTCTGGGCCGCCACTGGCCTGCTGTTGCTCAACATTGTGTTTTCTGGCGTCGTTGGCAACAAAACTGCCCGCGAACCCTACAGCATGTTCATTCACCGCATCCAGGAGCAAGAAGTGGTGCGGGCTTCGGTGGGCCAAAACGAAATTCGCTACCAGGTCAAAGACACTGCGACGGGTGAAGCGGGAGACGTTTACACCACTACCCCTATTTTTGATCTCCAGCTGCCGCAGCTGCTCGAAGACAACGGCGTTGAGTTCGCCGCTATACCGCCGCCCAAGGGTCAGTGGTTTGGCAGCCTGCTGAGCTGGGTGATTCCGCCGCTGATTTTCATTGGCGTGTGGCGGTTCTTCATCGCTCGCGGTGCCGGTGGTCCTCAAGGAGTGCTCTCTATCGGCAAGAGCAAGGCCAAGGTCTATGTCGACGGCGATGCAGGCAAAACCACCTTCGACGATGTAGCCGGGGTTGAAGAGGCTAAGACTGAGCTGGTAGAAGTTGTCGATTTCCTCAAAACGCCCAAACGCTTTACCGACCTAGGGGCCAAAATTCCTAAGGGAGTGCTGCTAGTTGGTCCGCCAGGAACCGGAAAAACTCTCATAGCTAAGGCTGTCGCGGGAGAGGCAGGAGTGCCTTTCTTCAGCATTTCAGGCTCCGAGTTTGTCGAAATGTTTGTTGGTGTCGGCTCGTCTCGCGTGCGTGATCTATTTGATCAGGCCAAGAAGCAGTCGCCCTGTATTATCTTCATTGATGAGCTAGATGCGATCGGCAAGTCGCGCTCCAGCAACGGCATGTACGGCGGTAACGACGAGCGGGAACAAACCCTCAACCAGCTGCTCACCGAAATGGATGGCTTTAACGCCAGCGATACTACCGTAATCGTG
Organism: Nodosilinea sp.; assembly: GCA_049645805.1. Classification (GTDB taxonomy): domain Bacteria; phylum Cyanobacteriota; class Cyanobacteriia; order Phormidesmidales; family Phormidesmidaceae; genus Nodosilinea. Next base: position 4,412 of record JBARUP010000412.1, on the reverse strand, counting down.
CTAGCGGCCACCAACCGGCCCGAAATCCTCGACCCAGCCCTGCTGCGTCCCGGTCGATTTGACCGTCAGGTGCTTGTCGATCGCCCAGACCTTAAGGGCCGCGAGGCGATTCTTAAAATCCACGCCAAGGATGTCAAGCTGGCTGACACTATAGATCTGCGGCAGACCGCTACCCGCACTCCTGGCTTTGCCGGAGCCGACCTGGCAAACCTGGTCAACGAAGCTGCTCTGCTAGCCGCCCGCCGTCGCAGCGCCGTAGTCGAGCAAGAGGACTTTAGCGAAGCGATCGAGCGCGTCGTCGCAGGCCTGGAGAAAAAGAGCCGCGTGCTCAACGAGAAAGAGAAGAAAATCGTCGCCTATCACGAAGTGGGCCACGCTTTAGTTGGCGCGATGATGCCCGGCACCGATGAGGTCGAAAAAATCTCCATTGTGCCGCGCGGTATGGCTGCCTTGGGTTACACCCTGCAACTGCCTACTGAGGACAGGTTCCTAAGAGATGAGGCCGAGCTGAAGGGGCAGATTGCTACCCTGCTGGGCGGGCGCTCCGCCGAAGAAATTATCTTTGGCAGCATTACTACCGGAGCCTCCAACGACCTCCAGCGGGCCACTGACCTAGCCGAGCAAATGGTTACCACCTACGGTATGAGCCAGGTGCTGGGTCCCTTGGCCTACGATCGCGGCCAGCGCAACACCTTCCTTGATGGTGGCATGCCCAATGCCCGCCGCCCGATCAGCGAGGAGACTGCCAAGGCGATCGACGAAGAGGTTAAAGCCATTGTCGAAGCGGGTCACCACCGCGCCCTTGACATTCTCAAGCAAAACCGCGACCTGCTTGAAACCCTGGCCCAGCAGCTGCTCGAAACCGAAGTAATTGAAGGTGCGCCTCTGCGAGCCCAGCTTAAGCAGGTGCAAGACCCGCAGCTGGTGGGGTAGTACTCGCTTTAGGAAAGCATTCAGCAGACCGAGGGGAGCCAAATTTTGGCTCCCCTTTTCTTTTTTGGAGCGCTCTCTGTAACGCAACAGAAACTGGTCCAGGGGAGAACCGCTCGGCTAGCTCGCCTCTGCTAAAGTATTGATTGCCAAATAATGCTGTGACGCCTGAGTCTTAAGAACCTGTGGTTGCCGTTAACGACATCTACCTGCTGCGCAACATCTGGTACCATGCCATGCCCAGCCACGAGCTGAAGGCGGGCAAAATGGTGGCCAAAACCCTGCTCAACGAGCCGATTCTCTTTGGCCGTACTAGCGCGGGCAAAGCCTTTGCCATGCGAGACATTTGCCCTCATCGAGCAGTGCCCCTGAGCTGCGGGCGCTTCGATGGTACCGAGGTTGAGTGCTGCTACCACGGCTGGCGGTTTGACGAGAACGGCAGGTGCACCGAGATTCCGTCGCTGATGCCCGACCAGCAGATGGATTTAGGCCGCTTCGACGTCAACAGCTATGAGGTGAAAGAAGTTCAGGGTAACGTGTGGGTCTACATGAGCGATCGCGCTAACCCCCAGTCTGCCCGCTTCGACGTGCCCCGCGTCCCCGGCTTTGGCGACGATGCGCGCCCTCAAATCACCTACACCATGCGGTTTCCCTGCTACATCGACCACGCCGTTGTAGGGCTCATGGACCCGGCCCACTCGCCCTTTGTGCACCGCTCCTGGTGGTGGCGCGGGGCTACCCTCAACGACGAAATCAAGTGGTTTGACCCCTCGCTCTATGGGTTCACCATGCGCAAGCACCACATGGGCGAGAGCATGGGCTACGGCTACTGGCTGATCGGCGGCGTGCCCGACAACGAAATTATTTTTTATCTGCCCGGCGTGCGTACTGAAGAAACCACTACCGCCAAGCACCGAGTGGTCAATCTCACTACGGTGACCCCCCTCACCGACGACCAAACCGACGTCACCTTTGAGCTGTACTGGGATTTGCCCTGGGGCGGCCTGCTCAAGCCCGTTCTGCCTTTGATGATTCGATCTTTTCTAGGGCAGGACCGCGATGTGGTGATTAAGCAGCAGGAAGGGCTCAAGCATGAGTCTGTACTGCGGCTAATCAAAGACTCAGACACTCTGGCGCGCTGGTACTACCAGCTCAAGAAAGAGTACCAGCGCGCCCAGGCCGAAGACCGCGAGTTTGCTACCCCCGTCAAAACTCAGCTGCTCAAGTGGCGAGCCTAGGGCGCTGCTGCTACAACATCGGCCCGCCAGGCCTGGGGCAGCCCCGGCGCTAAAATTGTCGCTTCGTAGGGAATTACCCCGGTCTGCTCACTACTGAGACACTGGGCCGCCGCGTAGGAGAGGTCGAGCGATCGCTCTCCAATGTAGGGGCCGCGATCGTTGATGCGCACGATGACACGCTTGCCGTTGAGCTGGTTGTGCACCCTGAGGTAGGTGCCGAAGGGCAGGGTCTTGTGGGCAGCGGTCAGGTCGTGTTGGTTGAAGGTTTCGCCCGTAGCGGTCTGGCGTCCGTGAAAGTAAGGGCCGTACCAAGACGCGGTGCCTCTTAGGGTTTGGTGAGTCTCCCCCAGCCCTTGAGACGCCATCTGCACTTGTACAGGATCCAGGGGATCGCCGCCAAAGGCTAGCCGCAGGTTGTTGACCCACTCAGTCGCCTGAAGAGCAGCTTGCTTGTCCGTCGAAGATGACGGCTCTTGACTGGCCAAGGCCGGTAGCGCAAAGACGGTTTGGCCATCCACTTGCCCCGCCGCCTGGGCTGGTCCTAGGCTGGGAATAAGCCCGTTGGGATTAGCTTCTAGCAGAGGCATGGCCTGTCGAATTTGGCTGGCTACCCGCTCGGCCACGGAGCGCGAGGGCAGCTGACCGACGGGCACGTTGTTGACTCGAACACTGAATCCCGCCGTCGGGGCAGCGAAGCCGACGTCAACACCGCAGAATCCTGCGGAAACCGTTTGATTTGCGCCGCTGGCGTAAGTTGTTTTGTCCTGGTCGACCACAGCGACAGCCGCCGCGGCACTCCAGTGCGCCCAGTCTACAGCGGCGATGGTAGGCCAGCGCAGCTGGGGTTTTAGCCCGGGGGAATAGCGCGTTGAGTAGAGTGGGGGGTGCGAGCCTACCCTGTTTTGGGGCCGGAAAAGGGCTGCTGGATGGGAACCAGCGGCCAGTGCCCCTAAGGCCTGAGATTGATGGATGAGAACAGGGTGGTGTGGCAGAAACGCAGCCCAGAATAAGGCAAGTAACGTCATTTACGCGTGTGCTCAAATCAACGCCCAAAACAACAATCAGGTCTACTGGAGGCAGACCCGACTGCAGGCAAAGTCTTGGGCAAGTGGAGGGCAGCCCTCCCGACGGCGGCACCTGCTCAGCCTCGGGATTTGAAACGCTGTCTTCCAGGTTTATTCGCAAACCTGCGAACAGTTTTCTAGCCTAACATCAGAATTTTGTATCTGCAATAACATTCTTCAAGCACGCTTTAACCTGGAAAGCCGCCTTTGCTGTATATGTCGAGTGCGGCTAACTAACGGCGATCGCGCACCGCAGCTTCTCCTTTCCTGCGGCTGTTGGCCCATATCTCCTAGGCCGCTGGGCTTTGCAACGTCTCGCCCAGCTGGGAGAACCCCTCAAAAGTAGCAGCCCCATCTCAACGACACCGGTAAAGGGGTCAGACGGGGCTGGAGACGCAGTTAGGAGGTATCTTGCCCCAAGCATATCGGCAGAATTAGGGGCCGGGGCGCTGCCTTAACAAGTTTTTAATGTCAGCAGCGGAACCTGCGCGTGAAGCATTGTGTTGCCGTTCCGCTGACCTTGGCTGAGTCCTAGTTCTCGACACAGCCAGAGCTTTACTCAGCTATAAAGCTTCAGCTAAACCTGGGGTGGCTAGGTATCTAATGTAACCAGCGGGTGAAGGATCGTACTATGCCTCTGGTGGTGCATAGACCCTGTCTGCAGGGCATAATCGCCGGAGGCAGCAGGAGTTCTGTCGCTATCTTTTGGTGTATCTCAGCTATGAAGGCAACCCTCATCCGAGTGTTTATCTGGCCCAGCGGCGCGGCTGTGGTAGTGGGAGTCAGCGTGTTAAGTTTGCTACTGCTGAACTGGCCTAACCTAAATGACGATTGCCAGGCTCGGGGTAGCCGAGATAAGTTTCCGGGGCAGCGGCGGGGCGGCGGTACCCACTGGGTCGATCCTTCCCATCGTGACACTACGACCTGAGAGTTGATACTCCAGCCGGTCCGGCCGTCCGACAGCCTGGGGCGGGAGTCCAGGTATCCGGACGGCTAGCTTCTATCGTGTATATCTTTTTATTCAGGAGTGGGTCAATGTTTGTCATTGCCACGTCTACTGCTGCCGGTCAACTGCCGGTCTAATTTATGGTGCATTCCCGGCGCTGGTCATTTAGAGGGCAGATTCAGCAGTGGGCTGCCCGCTTCACAAAACCTATCAACTTCGGCAGCAGAGAAGTAG